>NZ_CDWTMG010000036.1:0-4717 GCF_977945845.1 Frankia sp. CcMO1 | reverse complement strand
TGGGCTGCGATCGGCTGCTTGGGTTGGTCGGGGTAGTACGCCTCGTCGAACAGGACCCATTCGTCCACGCGGATCTCGTAGAGCCGGTGCGACGTCAGGCCCGGGTCCGTCTCGGCGGGGTCCAGCGCGTCGGCGACGGTGGGCCAGCGCCTGGTGTACCCGGCGATCTGTTCGTCGACCCCGGTCGTCGGCAGCTCGCGTGCCTGGCCGGTGAACGTGACGCCGCGGACGTCCTGCCCGATTCCCTCCAGTTCGATAGCGAGGATCGCTCCCGCCACCCGCGGGTTGGCGCGCAGGTTGGCGCAATGCTCCCGGTGCGCGCGGGACATGAACCAGATCCGGTCCGGATCGAACGCGCTCGCGAACCACAGGTGGCAGAGCAGCGGAAACCCGGCGGGCCCCAGCGTCGCGAGCTGGATGACCTTTCCGGTCGTGACGTAGTCCTGCAAGAGCCTGCGAGCCTGGTCCATGGAGCGCTCCTCATCCCGAGGTGCAGGGAAATCTGCACCCAATTCTGGTATATGGCTGGGCGCCGCGTGCCGACATCCGGGTCTTCGGTGTGGGTCCGGTCACGGCGCTTCGGGGCTGGCTGCGCTCCGCCAGGTGGGATAGTTCCTCGGGAGGTCGGCCACCACCGCCCGGCGTGGTGGGTGTGATCGGCGTGCGGGTCGGGCGAGGGCGGAGGGCGTGGCGAGGATGGACGAGATCCTGAGGACGGCTCGCCGGCAGGTGCTGACGGAGGGTCGCGGCCTGTCGCCGGAGCAGGTCCTCGCCGTCCTCAGGTTGCCGGACGACGCGGTCGCGCAGGCGTTGGAGCTGGCCCACCTGGTGCGGATGCGGTGGTGCGGCCCCGAGGTCGAGGTTGAGGGGATCGTCTCGGTCAGGACCGGTGGCTGTCCGGAGGACTGCCACTTCTGCTCGCAGTCGGGCCGGTTCGAGTCGCCCGTCCGCTCGGTCCGGCTGGACGTCGAAGGACTGGTGGAGGCAGCCCGGCGGACCGCCGCGACCGGTGCCAGCGAGTTCTGCATCGTCGCGGCCGTGCGCGGGCCTGACGAACGGCTGATGGCCCAGTTGCGGGAGGCCGTGACCGCCATCAGGGCCGCGGTGGACATCAACGTGGCCGCCTCGGTCGGGATGCTCACCCGTGCGCAGGCCGGCGAGCTGGCCGCGCTGGGGGTTCACCGCTACAACCACAACCTGGAGACGGCGCGCTCGTACTTCGATCGGGTGGTGACGACGCACACCTGGCAGGAGCGCCGGGACACGCTGCAGGTGGTGCGCGAGGCCGGGATGGAGGTCTGCTGCGGCGGGATCGTCGGGATGGGCGAGAGCCTGGAGCAGCGGGCGGAGTTCGCCGGGCAGCTCGCCGAGGTGGACCCGCACGAGGTGCCGCTGAACTTCTTCAACCCCAGGCCCGGGACACCGTTCGGGGACCTGCCGGTGATGGCCGCCGCGGACGCGCTGCGCGCCATCGCCGGCTTCCGGCTGGCCCTGCCGCGCACGGTGTTGCGGTTCGCGGGCGGTCGCGAGGTGACACTTGGCGATCTGGGTACCCGTGACGGGCTGCTGGGTGGGGTGAACGCAGTGATCGTGGGCAACTACCTGACGACGCTGGGCCGCCCACCGCAGGAGGATCTCGCGCTGCTGGCGGAGCTGCGGATGCCCGTCAAGGCTCTCGGCACGGCCTTGTGACGAGACGGCGCACCGAGGGCGGCATGACGCGGGCGGCGGGCGAGAACGGGTCCGGCCCCTTCTGCGACCGGTGCGGCCGGCCCGCGGGGCCTGGCGCACACGCGGACTGCCGGGCGGCGCGGGTGCTGGAGCCACCCCGGTACTGCATCGGCTGTGGCAGGCGCCTGGTGGTCCAGGTGACGCCATCGGGGTGGAGCGCCCGCTGCGGCACCCACGGGGACGTGGCGTGAGGGCACGGGCCCGGCAGGGCCTCGAGGGCGAGTCCGAGTCGGGGATGCCCGAGGGGATGCTCGAGGGGGTGGCGGAGGCGCTCGACTTCGACGCCGCCCATGTGTGGCACCCGTACGCCTCGGCGACGGCGCCGCCTCCGGTGCGGTTGGTGGAGTCGGCGTCGGGGGTGAGGTTGCGGCTGGCCGGCCACGGCGAGGTGGTCGACGCGATGTCGTCGTGGTGGGCGGCGATCCACGGGTACGCCCACCCGGTGCTGGACGCCGCCGTGCAGCAGCAGCTCGGGCGGATGAGCCACGTGATGTTCGGTGGGCTCACCCACGAGCCGGGGATCGGCCTGGTCCGCAGGCTGCTGGAGGTCGCGCCGTCCGGACTGGATCGGGTGTTCCTGTGCGACTCCGGTTCGGTGTCGGTGGAGGTGGCGGTCAAGATCTGCCTCCAGTACCAGCGCGGTCGGGGCCGGTCCGGGCGGCATCGGCTGTTGACCGTGCGTGGCGGGTACCACGGCGACACGTTCGCCGCGATGAGCCTGTGCGACCCGGTCGGCGGCATGCACGCCCTGTACACGGGCACCCTGCCGCCGCAGGTGTTCGCGCCACGGCCGCCGGCCGGGTTCGACCTGCCGGACGACGATCCGGGCGTGGTGGGCTGGGCGGCGCAGGTCGCGGCCCTTGCCGAGCTGCACGCGGACGAGCTGGCCGGGATCGTGGTGGAACCGGTGCTGCAGGGCGCCGGGGGGATGCACGTCTACAGCCCGGCATGCCTGCGGGCGCTGCGCGACGTGGCCGACCGGCACGGCCTGCTGCTAGTGGTGGACGAGATCGCGACCGGGTTCGGCCGCACCGGGGCGATGTTCGCGGTCGAGCACGCCGGCGTCGCCCCCGACGTCATGTGCGTGGGCAAGGCACTGTCCGGCGGGTACCTGAGCCTGGCCGCCGTGCTGTGCACCGAGGCCGTCGCGGCCGGGGTGGACGCCAGCGAGGCGGGCGCGCTCATGCACGGTCCGACGTTCATGGGCAACCCGCTGGCCTGCGCCGTCGCCTCCGCGAGCCTGGACCTGCTGGGATCGGGAGCCTGGCGCGGACAGGTGGCGGCGATCGAGAGCGGCCTGCGTGACGGGCTCGCCGGCGTCGCGGACCACCCCGCCGTGCGGGAGGTCCGGGTGCTCGGTGCGGTCGGCGTGGTGCAGGCGCGTGGCCCTGTGGATGTCGGGGCCGTCACCGCGGCCACACTCCGGCGCGGCGTCTGGGTGCGCCCGTTCCGCGACCTCGTCTACACGATGCCGCCCTACCCGTGCGACGCCGACGACGTCGCCGCCATCACCGCCGCGATCACCGGCGCCGTCCACGAGGTGCTGTGATGGACGACGCCGCGACGGCTGCCACCATCACTGCCGCCGGGACGGAATTCCTGGGATGGCTGGCCGCCCGGGCCGCCGAGCGCGAGGCCGCCGGGCTCACCCGACGTCTCCAGCCGCTGCCCCCCGGAGGCGGGGACCTGCTGGACCTGGCCGGCAACGACTACCTCGGACTGCGCACCCATCCGGACGTCGTCGGCGCGGCGGTCGCCGCGGCCCGCGGGTGGGGCGCGGGCACCGGCGCCTCGCGGCTGGTGACCGGGACGCTGGGGCTGCACCAGCACCTCGAGGCGGAGCTCGCCTCGTTCTGCGGGCAGCCCTCCGCGCTGGTCTTCTCCTCCGGCTACCTGGCGAACCTGGGCGCCGTGACCGCCCTGGCCGGGCGCGGCGACCTCATCGTGTCCGACGCCCACGTGCACGCCTCGCTGGTCGACGCGTGCCGGCTCTCCCGGGCCCGGGTCGTGATCACCGCGCACAACGACGTCGAGTCGGTGGCACGGGCCCTGACCGCCCGCACCGAGGAACGGGCGCTGGTCCTGACCGAGTCCGTCTTCAGCGTGCAGGGTGACGCCGCACCCCTGCGAGAGCTGGCGCGGGTCTGCGCCCAGCGGCGCGCCGTGCTCGTCGCGGACGAGGCCCACGCACTCGGGACCGCCGGGCCGGGGGGCCGCGGGCTGGTCGCGGCGGCCGGCCTCGCGGGACGGCCCGACGTCGTGGTGACGGTCACGCTGTCCAAGGCGCTGGGCAGCCAGGGCGGCGCCGTGCTCGCCCACGGCCGCGTCCGCGACCACCTGGTGAACCACGCCAGGTCGTTCATCTTCGACACGGCGCTGACGCCGGCCGCCGCCGGGGCGGCGGTACAGGCGCTGCGCCTCCTCGCGGCCGACCCGTCACGGGTCGACGCCGTCGCCCGTGCCTGCCGCGCCCTGGCCACGGCGACCAGGACGCCGCCACCGACCGGCGCCGTCCTGTCCGTGCCGATGCCAGGCCCCCAGGACGCCGTCGCGGCGGCGCGTCGCTGCCTCGAGGCAGGAGTACGGGTGGGGTGCTTCCGGCCGCCGTCGGTGCCCGACGGCGTGAGCCGGCTGCGGCTGACCGCCCGGGCCACGCTCACCCCGGCCGAACTGGACAAGGCGTCGGCCGTCCTCCGGGAGGCCGTGCCCCCGGCGCTGTCCGGATCGTGACCGGCCGGTCGGGGGTGGTCCTGGTCACCGGCACCGGGACCGGCGTCGGCAAGACCGTGGTCACCGCCGCGCTCGCCGCCCGGGCGCTGTCGGCCGGGCGCTCGGTCGCCGTCGTCAAACCCGTGCAGACCGGGGTCGGGCCGGACGAACCCGGCGACGCCGCCGAGGCGGCGCGGCTGGCCGGCGTCCCGACCGGGGCGGTCTACGAGTTCACCCGGCTCCGCGAGCCGATGGCCCCCCAGGCCGCGGCCCGGCT
>NZ_CDWTMG010000035.1:0-30875 GCF_977945845.1 Frankia sp. CcMO1 | reverse complement strand
AGTATGACGAAGGTCGTGTTATCGCCAGGCATGAAATCCCCGTCCTGCCAGGCGATACCATTGAGAGCCTTTCTGAACGAGTCCTCAAGGCTGAGGAGTCGAAATGAAATAACTTGCGCGTTTCGAACCCTCCACAGGCCTGTGACCTGCGATGATGCTCTCGATCACGTATTTGTTACTTCATTACGTCCCCTGAGCACCTTCTACTGCCCATGGTGGTGCAGAATCTTGCTCTCCGGGCAGTCCGTCGATAGCTGCGGATGGAGCAAGGCGAGCATCGTTCATCCCTATCGCGGCTGGCAAGGTCAAACCGAATCCCCAGGGCGACCGATGTACCCGTCGGCTCAGGCAGTTGCCGGGCCAGTGATCATCTGGGTGTCGCCCGGCGCGTAGGTAAGTAGCTGTGTGACACTGTAAGTTGTGGTGGACGGCCTGTGGTGGGACCGGGACGACGCGGAGTACATCCGGCACCGTTCCGATCGCTACCTTGGCGCGACGGACATCGAGCCCGAGTGGACCTTGGAGGCGGCCAGGGACCCGAGACGGATCCTTCGCGACCCCGACCCGAAGAGCAGGATAGGCGCGGCTCGCCTGATCGGTTACTCGCGTAACGCCGGGTTCGTGCTGACTGTGATCATCGATCCGACTGATCAAGCCGGGATCACCGCCTGGAAGACCCGGGGGAGCGACTTTCGCGATTACCTGGAGGGAGTAGGCGACAATGACTGATCCGTCCAGACGTGCCCGGCGGGAGGCGATCCGAGCCGAGTACGCGGCTGAGGAGGCCGAAGCCGCCGAGGCGGAGGCGGTGGAGTCCGAACAGGCCGTCGTCTCGGTACGGGTGCCCACATCGTTGGCGGACGCTCTCAAGGCTCGCGCGGCCGCCGAGCACATTCCAACCTCGGCCCTGGTCCGGCGCATCCTCACGCGGGCGATGGAGAGTCCTGAGACGTCCGTGGTGACCGTGGACCAGGTCGAAGAGATCGTGCGCAGGGTCCTTCGCGAGTCTGCTTGATCACCTTATCCATCACTCCATCTTTCCGGGACTGGCTGGGACCAGCAGATCCCGTTGGAGCGGGCGTTCGTGGCGCCATATGAGCTGACGCTGCGACTCGGCCGGCCGCTGGACGCGGAGGAGCTGGCGAACTACGACGCGGATGCGTTGGGGCGGTGTTCTCGCGGCAGCCGGCGCTGCACGGGTTTCCGGGGTCGATGGCCAAGCGAGTGCAGGCGCTGTGCCGGCTGATCGTCGACGAGTACGACGGGGATGCCGCGCGGCTGTGGACCACTGCCACCGATGGCAAGGTGCTGCTCAAGCGGGTCGCGGCGCTTCCGGGCTTCGGCCAACAGAAGGCGAAGATCTTCGTAGCGATGCTGGGCAAGCAGCTCGGCGTCACGCCGCCCGGCTGGCGCGAGGCGTCGGAGCCCTTCGGGGAAGAGGACAGCTTCCGCTCAGTCGCGGACATCACCGGCCCGGCAACGCGGGACAAGGCGCGTGACTACGAGCAGATGAAGGTCGCCGCGAAGACCGGAGCCGCCTACCGTCGAGTATACACTCGATGTAGACTCTGGCGGTATGAGCGTTCCACTGGCCCTTCTGGGGCTACTTGAGCGAGAGCCGAGCCACGGGTACGACCTGAAGCGCGACTATGACACCTTCTTCGGCCGGGGTAAGCCGCTACCGTTCGGCCAGGTCTACGCGACGCTCGCGCGGCTGGCTCGGGACGGGAAGGCGATCGCGGCCGAGGCTGAGCCGGGCGCCGGGCCTGACCGCAAGCGCTACGTCATCACCGAACAGGGCGTCAGCGATGTCGAGACGTGGCTCGCGACGCCGGTGGCGGCCGAGCCGCACCTGCAGACGGTGCTGTTCGTCAAGGTGGTGCTGGCCCTGATGTCGGGACGCTCGGCCGAGCGGTACCTCGACGCCCAGCGGGCCGCGCACATGCGGCGGATGCGGGAACTGACCGAGCTCAAGCGCACCGGGAGCCTGGTCGACGCGCTGCTCGCCGATCATGGCCTGTTCCACCTGGAGGCCGATCTTCGTTGGATCGAGCTGACCTCGGCCCGGCTGGACGCGCTGGCACGGGTGGTCAGGCCGTGAGCGCGCCCCCGGCCTCCGCCGCGGCGGGCCGATCCGGGCGCCTGCTGGCGGCGCGTGAGATCCGGCTGGCGTTCGGTCAGACGCCCGCGTTGCGCGCGGCGAGCATGTCGGTCGCCACCGGGGAGATCCTGGCTGTGATGGGGCCGAGTGGCTCCGGTAAGTCGACCTTGCTGCACTGCCTGGCCGGAATCCTCACCCCGGACGCCGGGGAGATCCACTTCGCCGGCCGGCGGATCGACACCCTGCGCGAGAACGAGCGCGCCGCGCTGCGGCGCGACCGGTTCGGTTTCGTCTTCCAGTTCGGGCAGCTCGTCCCGGAACTCACCGCCGAGGAGAACGTCGCGCTGCCGCTGCTGCTGGCCGGCGCGCGCCGCGCCGACGCCATGGGCCAGGCCCGCGGCTGGCTGGAGTGACTTGACCTGGACGGGCTCGGGCGCCGTCGCTCCGGGGAATTGTCCGGCGGGCAGGCCCAGCGCGTCGCGTTGGCCCGCGGCCTAGTCGCCGACCCGGAGGTGCTGTTCGCGGACGAGCCGACCGGGTCGCTGGACTCGTTCACCGGCAAGCGGGTGATGGAACTACTGGTGGCCGCGGCCCGCGATCAGGGCACGACCGTCGTCCTGGTCACCCACGATCCCCGGGTGGCCGCCTATGCCGACCGCGAGATCATCGTCCGCGACGGCAGGGTGACCTCCGGCGAGCTGGTCGTCTCGTGATCCGACTCGGCCTTCGGCTCACCCTGGCCGGCGGACGGGATGCCGTCGCCCGGCTGGCCCTCATCGCGATCGCGGTGGCGATCGGCGTGGGCCTGCTGCTGACCACGCTGGCCGGCCTCAACGCCGTCAGCACCCAGAACTCCCGTTACGCCTGGCTCGAGACCGCCTACCCCGGATCGGCCGCACCGGCCCCGCCGGCCGTCTCAAGCGGGCCGGGCAGTCAGGGCTCGCCGGACCGGCAGGGCGGTCCGGGCGCGTCGACGCGGCCCGCCGCCGCAAACGGCGCGGTCGGGGCCGACCCGCTGTGGTGGCGGTTGCGCGCCGACTACTACCGGGGTCGACAGATCGGGCGGGTCGACGTCGCCGCCACCGGCCCCCACTCCCCGGTCCCGCCCGGCATCGGGGAGCTCCCCGGCCCGGGGGAGTTCTACGCCTCACCCGCTCTTGCGAAACTGCTGCGCGACACCCCCGCGGCACAGCTCGGCGACCGCTACCCCGGCACCCTCGTCGGCACGATCGGCTCGGCGGCCCTGCCGGCGCCGAACTCGCTGATCATCGTCATCGGCCACCGCGTCGAGGACCTCTCCCACCAGGACGGCGTCGACCTGGTCAACCGGATCAGCACGACGACGCCCAGCGATTGCGTCGGCGCCTGCGCGCTCGGTGTCGGCATCAACTCCAACGGCATCACGCTGATCCTGGCGGTCGTGATCGCCGCGTTGCTGTTTCCGGTGTTGATCTTCATTGGCGCCGCGACCCAACTGTCCGCCGCGCGCCGGGAGCAGCGCTTCGCCGCGATGCGCCTGATCGGCGCGACGCCCCGCCAGATTTCGGTGATCTCCGGCGTCGAGTCGAGTGTCGCCGCCGCCGCGGGAGTGGCCGCCGGCTTCGGCCTATTCTACGCACTGCGCCCGGCGCTGGCGCGGATTCCGTTCACCGGCGAGGCGTTCTTCACCGCCGACCTGTCACTGCGCCTGCCCGACGTGCTTCTCGTCGCGCTCGGCATCCCGATCGCGGCCGCTGTCGCGGCCCGTGTCGCGTTGCGTCGGGTGAACATCTCTCCGCTGGGAGTGACCCGACGCGCGACCCCCCCCGCCCGCCCCGCGCGTGGCGCGTGATCCCGCTACTGGCCGGGTTCGCCGAACTCGGCTACTTCGCCTACGTCAACGACATCGGCGCGGACACCAAGACCAGCAGCCACACCCAGGCCGTCGTCTTCCTGGCCGGGATCCTGGTGACCATGGCCGGGCTGATCATCGCCGGACCCTGGCTGACGATGGCCGGCGCCCGGCTGATGGCCCGACGCGCCAGGCGGGCGGCCACCCTCATCGCCGCGCGTCGTCTGGCCGACAACCCTCAGGCGGGCTTTCGCGCGATCGGCGGGCTGGTGCTCGCCCTGTTCGTCAGCACGTGCGCGACCGGGATCATCACCACCATCGTCGCGTACAACGGCGGCACCACCGGTGGGCAGGCCGCGGGCGACGCGACCGTTGTCGCCACGCTGAGGGATGGCCCGGCCGCGATGAACACGACCAGCTCGATCCCCTCCGCCACGACTCGAGCGATGGCCTCGGCCTCAGGCGTCATGGGGATCGCGCTGATCCACGCCGCTCCCGGCTCCGATCCGCGTGAATACCTGCCGCCCGAACTAGTCTCCTGTGCCCAGCTTGCCCGCGTCCCGACGCTCGGTCGCTGCCCGGCCGGCGCCGAGGCCGTGACCATCCGGCTCCGCGTGGGCGGCTCGGTGGTCGACGTGGCTTCGCCAATGGCCGACACCACGTGGCCGGCGGCCGGGACGTCCGTCACCGAGTTGGAGCGGCTTCCCCTCGAGGAGATCGTCGTCGCCACGGACGGGTCGACGGCCGCGGTCGAACGGGTCCGTACCATCCTCGGAATCGCCTACCCGAGAACGTTTCCGCCCGTGACCTTCGCGGAGGCCGACGCCCAGAGCTCGTGGCATCTTGACAGTTACCGGCGGCTGGCGGACGTCGTGATTCTCACCAGCCTGCCCATCGCCGGTTGTGGCTTGGCGGTCAGCGTCGCCAGCGGCCTGGCCGACCGCAAACGCCCGTTCAGCCTCCTGCGCCTTGCCGGCGCGCCACTCGCGGTGCTGAGGCATGTTGTCATCCTGGAAACGGTCGCCCCGCTCATGCTCACGGCCGCCGTCTCCGCCGGATCCGGGTTGCTCGCGGCCCAGCTCTTCCTGCGCGCGCAGCTCGACGAGGCCCTCCATCCACCCGGAGCCGGGTACTACCTGCTCGTCATCACCGGACTCGTCGCCTCCCTCGCCGTCATCGCGTCGACCATGCCGTTGCTGGCGCAGACCACCGGACCCGAGATCGCCCGCTCGACGGCGGCGGGTCAGTGATCGCCTTCGGCGAGTTCGTCGACACCGAGCTCGGCCAGCAGCGTGGAACGCAGCCGGTCGAAGGCGGGGTCGGCCCGTCGCCGAGGGGGCGCCACATCGACCGGAACGTCGAGGGAGAGCCGTCCCTCGGTGAGGACGAGCACCCGGTCCGCGAGCAGGATCGCCTCGTCAACGTCGTGCGTGACGAACAGCACCGCCGGCCGGTGACGACGGCACAGCTGCTGGAGCAGGGCGTGCATCCTGATCCGGGTCGGGGCGTCGAGGGCCCCGAACGGTTCGTCGAGCATGACGAGGTCCGGCTCCCGGACCAGCGCCCGGGCGAGTGCGACCCGCTGTGCCTCACCGCCGGACAGGGTCACCGGCCAGGACCGTTCCCGCCCGGCCAGCCCGACCTCCGCGAGCGCCGCCCGTCCGCGTTCGGCAACGTCACGGCCGGACAGACCGATCGTCACGTTGGCCAGGGTCCGTGTCCAGGGAAGCAGCCGGGCCTCCTGGAAGACGACCGAACGCTGCCGGGTGGCCAGAACCTCGCCGGAGATGTCGCCGTCGAAGCCGCCGAGGATGCGGATCAGCGTGCTCTTCCCTGACCCGCTGCGGCCCAGCAGAGCGACGAACTCCCCGGAGGCGACCGTGAGGTCGAGGCCGTCGAGGACCGTGTGATCCCCGAAGGTGCGACGCAGGCCGCGGATCCGGATGGCGGCGCCGTCGGCACCGCGGGTTTCGCCGGTTTCGGTGGTGCGCTGAGCGATGGTGGTGTACTGAGCGTCGTCGGTGTCGGTGCTCAGGTTCCGTCGAAGCCGCCGCGCCATGACAGCAGCGTCCTTTCCAGGATACGGACCATTCCGTCGCTGACGAGTCCCAGGATTCCGTAGATGACCAGGCAGAGGACCATGATGTCGGTCCGGTTCCAGGACTGCGCGCTGTTGAGCAGGTAGCCGATGCCCTTGTCGGTGTTGACCTGCTCGGCGAAGACCAGCAGCAGCCAGGCGACTCCCAGGGCCCAGCGCAGACCGACGAGGAAGCCCGGGAGCGCGCCGGGAACGATGACCCGCCGGATGAGCCCGAACCGGCCGAGGCCGAAGGTCTGACCGGCCTCCACCAGTTTGATGTCGACCCCGCGGATGGCGGAGTAGGTGTTCATGTAGATGGGGAAGGAGACCCCCACGGTGATCAGGAAGATTTTTGCTTCCTCGCCGATGCCGATCCATACGATGATGAGCGGCAGCAACGCGATGACGGGGATCGTCCGTAGGAAGTTCATCGCGGAGTCGACGACGTCCTGGCCGGCGCGGAAGAAACCGGCGATCACCGCGAGAGTCAGCCCGATGGTGACTCCGAGGATCAGGCCGACCCCGCCCCGGTAGAGCGAGATGCCGAGGCTGTCCAGCAGCTCGCCGCTGTTCCACAGCTCCCGTCCCGCGCCGAACACCGCGGCCGGGGAGGCCAACGACCGGTCGCTGACGAGGCCGAGTCCCGTGACCGTCCACCAGGCGGCGAACAACAGCGCGGGACCGGTGAACCGGCGGACCTCCGGCGGAATCCACCGGCGCCCGCCGGTGCCGCGCGGCCCGGCCTCGGTCCGGCCGCCGGCGATGACGCCGCCGGGTGAGATGAGTTCGGTCACGTTGATCCCCCCCTCGGATGGAATGTCCTGGTGTTCTGAGGTTCAGGTGGCCAGCGAGGCCTTGGTGAACGCGGCGGTCAGCTCGGCATTGAAACCCTTGTCGATCTCGTCGTCGACGTTCAGGGTCTTCGGCTGCTGATCGACGTCGATCAGCAGCCGGGCCTGCACGCGTTGGCTTTCGATGAAGCTTTCGGAGACCGGCTTGTAGAGTGCCTGCGGTAGCGAGTCGAAGTACTTCCTCGCCGCCTGCGGGTTCTGCTTGAGCTGGCCCACGTAGTACTTCTGGATCCACTCGTCCTCATGGGCCTTCGGCCAGGCGGACGCCCGGGACAGGCGGATCAGGAAGTCCTGCACCGCCGTGCGCTTCGCCGGATCCTTGAGGGCGTTCTTCGACGCCAGCACGACCGAGAAGACCGGGAGCGGCCTGGTCTCGATCTCGTAGGAACCGGGGGCCTGCTGGCCGACCGCGGCGACGTACTGCTTGGCGTACACGATGGCGTCGACCTGACCGGAGGCGAGGGTCGCTCCGAGGCTCGTGATGGGCACGTTCACCGGGGTGATGTCGCTCTGCTTCAGACCGGCGGACGAGAGCTGGTTGAGCAGGTAACCGTGCAGAGAGGTACCGAGGGTGAGGGCGATGCGCCTGCCCTTGAGGTCGGCTGGCTTGTGGATCCCGGAGCCGGCCTTGACGATGATCGTCTGGGTGTTCACCGGGTTCTCCGCGACGGCGACCGCCGTCACGCCGGCGTGCGCCCCGTTCGCGAACAGCACCGGCGTGTCGCCCATGAAGCCCACGTCGAGCTTGCCCGCGCTGAACGCGGCGTTCATGTGCGGACCGTCGGCGAAGGTGTTCCAGCTCAACCCGTAGGAAGTGCCCCGCGCCTCGCCGGAGAGCGTGAGCGGCAGTTCCAGATACTTGCCCTGGTCGCCGATCCGCAGCGTCACCTGGCCACCCGTGGCGGCCGAACCCGCGCTGCCGCTGCCGTCCTCGCTCCCGCAGGCGGCCAGGGTCACCGTGACGGCCGCGGCGAGTCCGGCGGACAGGAGGGAAAGACGCCGCCTGCGCGGTCGTCGATGCTGCATCGGAAATCTCCCTATCGGGTCGTTCGGTCGTGATCCGGCGGACAAACGGTGGCCGTTCGGGGTGGATCGTTGGTCGGGGCGGCTTGTCGTTCGAGGTGGATTGTCTGGCGGTGTGCTGACAGCCGCGCGGGACTTGGCCCTCGCGGCTGTCAGCGGATCGCCGGCTCCGGTGCCCGCGGAGACCGCGGAGACCGGCGGACAGCGGATCAGGAGCCGAGGAACGGTTCCCCGGCGACCAGCTCGGATTCCTTGCCGTCGACGCCGACCGGAACATCGCCCTCGATGGTCACCCGGTACAGCACCCGGTCGAAGTCGAGGTGACCCAGGTCCGACGGGCCGAGGTGGGAGGTCGCGCGGTTGTCCCAGAAGGCGATGTCACCGGGGTTCCACTTGAACCGCACCGTGAACTCGGGCCGGGAGATCTGCTCGTAGAACAGGTCGAGGATCCGGTGGCTCTGCTTCGGCGAGAAACCAATGATCTCGCTGTCCTTGGAGGTGAAGCTCGGGCTGACGAACAGCGCCCGCTCGCCGGTCTCCGGGTGGACGCGCACCACCGGGTGGATCGCGACCAGCGGGTTTGCGGCGACCTTCCGCCCGTACTCGCTCTCGCTGGGGAAGTTTCCGAAGCTGTGCCGGGCGCGCAGGCCATCGGCCAGGTCCCGAAGCTGCTCGGGCAGCTCCTGGTAGGCGGCGACCAGGTTGGTCCACGCGGTGTCACCGCCGTATGGCGGGACGATGTCGGCCCGCAGGATCGACCCGGCGGGCGGGTTCACCAGCGCGGTGACGTCGGTGTGCCAGCCATTGTCGTAGGTGACCTTCTTCTTCGTTCCGAAGAACCTGGCGTACCGTCGGCTGTCGATCGGCAGGATCTCCGGGAAGCTCGCCGGAGGCGCGTCCTCGTGCGGGTGAGCCGGGGTCAGCTTGCCGAAGCGCCGGCCGAAGGCGACCTGCTGGGCGTGGTCGATGTTCTGGCCGCGGAAGAAGACGACCTTCCACTGGTGCAGCGTGGAGCGGATTTCGGCGATGGTCGCGTCGTCCAGGTCCTCGCGCAGGTCCACTCCGTGAATCTCGGCCCCGATATAGCCGGAAAGCGGGCGGACGTCAAGTCCCAGAACAGGGGTCGTGGTTGTCATCCTGTTTTCCTCCATGGGTTGGGAAAAGATGTGGAGACGGCGGGGATGGCGGCCGGAATTCCGGGTGACGGACCGGTGGGAGGCGTTCTCGGGGCGTGCCGGGAACGTCTGCGCTGTCGCGATCGGCGCTATCGCGATCGGCGCTATCGCGATCGACTACGGATTCTGTCGCGATGGACAGCGGCACGTGACGCAGGGCGTCAACATCGGCGACAACGCGCGCCGGCCGCGGGAAATCTTCCCGTACCGCCGTTCCCGGAGTCGCTCACCGGTCAATCTTCGGTCTCGCCCTTCCGGGCCGTCAACGTTTTGTGTTCTGATGGAATGAATACCTCCGGCGGGCGGCTGCGGCGACTGTCGGTGTCGGTGAGGCCGTCGGTGATGGTGTCCGCGATGGCATCGGGGTGGGCAGCGGGACGGGCAGACTGTGTGGGCGGCGGTGGACCGCGTCGAGGACGGTCGCTCCCGTGGCGACGGCCAGCACGTTCATGCCGAAGCTGCTCGGCAGCACCATCCGCTCGGGATCGGTGTACACGCGTGAGTGCGCGGCGATCTCCTCGTGCAGGTCGACCAACAGATCCGGCAGGGAGAGCGTGGCGGCCTCGGTGAGAACGACGATTTCCGGGTCCATCATGTCCACGAGCAGGCTGATCATTCGACCCGCCAGCCGGAGCCTGGCGCGCAACAGCGACAGCGCGCGCGGGTCGCCGGCGAGCCCGGCGTGCAGCAGCACCTGCAGGTCCGGACGAGAGATGATCCCGTCCTGGGCCGCCCGCAGCAGCATGGTCCGTTCCGACAGCGCCGCCTGCGCGCAGCCCGACCGGCCGCAGCGGCACGGGGCGTCGCTGTCGGCGAGCCGCAGGTGAGCGATGCCGCCCGCGGCGGAGTGCGGTCCGATGTGCACCGATCCGTCGGTGGCGAACGCGGCGTCGACCACGTTGCCGACGAACAGTTGCAGCAGGCTGCGCCGGGCGCGCGGGTCACCGAAGAGGATCTCCGCCTGGGCCAGGGCGCGGGCGTGCCCGTCGACGTGCACCGGCATGCCCGTGGCCGCCGCCAGCACCTCCCGGACCGGCACGTCATGCCAGTCCAGGGGCTCGTGTTCGATCACCACGCCGAGGTCGGGGTCGACCCGGCCGCCGGTGACGACGCCGAGGCCGAGGACACGGTTGCCCCGGGCACGCCGGGCGAGGAAGCCGGGCAGATGTTGGGCGATCATCCGAAGGACGTCCGCCGGGCCACCCTCCCGCGGCAACTGCTCCCGCGCCACCACCTGTCCACGCAGGTCGACAAGGCTGAAGGTGACGAACGGGACGGCGATGTGCACCCCGCAGGCCAGATGAAGGTCGGTGTCCACGTCCAGGGGCACGTGCGGCCGCCCGGCCCGGGGAGCCAGCGAGGAGGCGGGAAGCTCCCGGAGCAGACCCAGGGAGATCAGCCCGGCCGTCTGCCGGGAGACCGCCGCCGGGCTGAGCCCTGTTGCCCTCCCGATGGCGGTGCGGGCAACCGGACCGTGGTCGAGGACCGCCCGCAGGATCGCCGCCGCGGAGCCCGCGGAGCCACCCGGGGCACCGTAATCACTGGGGGCGCCGGAGCCGCCTGGGCTGCCCGTGCCGCCGGCAGTGGTTCTCCCGGCTCCGAGCCTGGAGACGGCCCCCGCCGCGGCCCGCGGCCTTCCCTGAGCCGGCAGCGTTTCCCGCGCCGACATCTTGTCGCGTACTGGCGCCTTGTCGCGTATGGGCACGGAGAACCTCCTCGTGATGCGACCGCGCGGCCGACGGGGCGGGCCTCTCGTCGCCGCGCACGCGCAAGGCGTGCAAACACAGGCAGGTGGAACGCACGGAGAAGTCAGGACCGGGGGCACGGCTGACCACAAGGACGGTGGACCGGAGGGAGGGGCCCACTCTTCGCTGACATCAGGTCGGCTGCCGTTGGCTGGCTCGGGCACGAGACGGCAGGTGCCGTCACCGGGCGCCGGGGGCTTACGGTGACGGATGCCAGCCAGCGGAACGGAGTCTGATGATCAGCGGGATCGATGGTGAGGGCGACAGAGCGCGCTCGCGACGCGATGAAAGTCAATGTGTGCACGGCAGACCAGAAGCGGGCGCCGGCTCATGACGCTGATAGTAGCTACCATTCCGCAGCTTGTCAATAAAAAAAGTAGAGATTATCGCCTTCCGTTGTCGAGCTATGGCGCAACGTTGCTGATCGGTGTCTTGTCGCCGGGGGCCGGACGCCCCGTACCGGGGTCTTGTCAGCCGACCAGGAGAATGAGCGGGGGCGCGGCGAGCACGATGATCGCCCCGAAGTAGGCGCACGGCGGCATCCACCACGGCACTTCTGGCGGGTCGAGGAGCCGGGCGATCCGCGAGATGACCGGATTGGCCGTGCCGCGCCGGGGGCCGCCGCCGACCGGTCGTGTCCGGCCGGGCGCCGCATCGCCGAGGTGGGGCCCGCCGGGGTCTGGCCCGTCGGGATGGGGCCCGCCGGGATCTGGCCGGTCGGCGTCTGGGCTGCCTGGGCTGGGTGGGCTGGAATCGCGGACGTCGACCGCCGTGGGATCGTGGGAGCCGAGCGCGGGCAGCACGGCGGCCGGAGAACCGATGATCCCCAGCGCCCCGGCGGGGACCGGTGCCCTTGCCCCGCCCAGCCGGGCCAGGGCCCGCGCGAGCGATCGGTGGCTTGTCTGCCGGGCCGCCGCGTCGTCGGCGAGCATCTCGACGAGGAGCGAGACGGCCGCGGTCGCCTCCCTGGCCGGGCCCAGGAACGGGAAGGTCCGCTCCCATGCGACGAACGGCTGGATGACGAGGTCGTGACGACCGGCGACGTGGGCCGCCTCGTGGGCGAGCACGGCGTCCAGTTCGGTGGCGTCGAGGGTGTTCAGCAGCCCGCGGGAAACCACGACCCGGGCGTGCCGCACCCCCGGCACGCAGTAGGCGACCGCGACGGGATGATCGAGGATACGCAGCAGGATGCCGGACCGGTCCCGGCGTTCGCACAGGCAGCAGCCGGTTGCGCCCCCGCCGCCGACGGCTGTGCCGGGGCCTGCGGTTGTGCCAGAGTCCGCGGCTGTGCCGGAATGATGGGACGCATGGTCGGGCGGGACGCAGGTCTCGTGCCGGCGATGCCGACGGCCGGCCAGATCGACCAGGTCGCGGTGTCGGTGACGCTCGCGAAGAGTGGCTGCGGTGGAGGTGCCGAGCACCCCGAACAGTCGGGAGGCCAAGGCCGCCGCCACGGCGAGGCCGATGAGGTTGACCAGACCCAGGCCCGTCAGCGGCGCGCTGGCCGCGATGTTGTCGAGATGGTCGGCGATGGCGGTCGGGGTGTCGCTGGACAGCGGTGAGACGGTGAACGCGATCGCCGCGAGCAGCGCCGACACCCCGCCGGCCAGACCGACCGCCTGCCAGAGCACGATCGCCGCCCGTGGGCATCGGTAGGGCCAGCGCGCGGCGGCCAGCAGGCGTGGGACCGGCCAGGCCAACACGCCCGCGAACAGGGCGAGAAGTGCCGCGGTCGTCATGTCCCGGCTAACGCTACCGGTGGTCGGGCGGAATCTGGGCCGTTCGATCCGAGTCGGTGGCTACCGGAACGATCTGCTCCGGGTCGTTGCGGGGCGGGTCGCCGATCGCCGGACCGCGCCGGGCCTCGGCGTGCCGGACCTCCGTGTACGGATCCTCGGCCTGCGGATCCTCGGCGCGCGGGACCTCTCCGTCAGGCACGAAGATGCCGGGTTCCCCGGGACCAGCGGGTTCCAGGGCACGGCGAAGGATCTCGGCCTCCTCCGCGGACACCGACCCCACGAAGCGGACCAGGGCGGAACCACGATCGTCCGCCGTGCCGAGCGCCTCCATCATCGCCTCGGCCACGACGGCCTCGCGACTGTCGCTGGCCGCGTAGCGATGCGCACGCGCCGAACGCTGACGCCGCACGAATCCCTTCCGTTCCAACCGTTCGAGCACGGTCAGCACGGTGGTGTACGCGAGATCGCGTTCATGCTGGAGACGACTGGCGACCTCACGGGCCGTCAGCCAGTCGTCGCTCGCCCACAACACGTCCATGACCGACCGTTCGAGGTCACCCAGGCGCGCCATGGTGCCAATCCTACGTGGCGTAGAACATTCGTGGGACCGAACGGGGTGCTTCGTTGAGGCCTGTTGCGTCACAGCCACGCGGCAACGGTGCCGGCCGTCGGGGAGGAACCGGCCTTCCGGCCCCCGATCTGCCTCCCGGCTCCCACCCGGCGCCCGGCTCTCCGGACCAGTGCGAACCCGCCGGCTGACTGATCCGCCGCCGTTTATGCGGCCCGAATTTCTTTAAAAGGAAACATCTTTATAACTTATAAAACTATATATCCGCCGAACGGGCTATCCGCCGAACGAACCATCCATCGAACGGGCTATCCCCCGAACGAGCCATCCGCCGAACGGGCCATCAATCGAACAGGCTGACGGCTGCAATGGAGGCGTCTTCCGGTCCCGCCCCGTGCCGTCGACCGTGGCGCACGTCTCGACAGCGCCGTCGGTGGTGCCGTCGGTCTTGACCATGTCATCGAGCTCACTGCGCTTTGCTCGTCGCCAGGAGAATTGGCTACATACCGTAGAAACCTCTATGCCTCGTAGAGGATCGGTTGGCTCTCGGCCGATTTTTCCCCTCGCGGTCCACCGAAGGAGCTGTGCGCATGGTTCTCGCCGCTGATGCCGTCGACCTTGCCCGCGCCCAGACAGCGTTCTCCCTCGCGTTTCACATCTGTTTCGCCGTGTTCGGGGTCGGCATGCCGTGGCTGCTGATCTACACCGAGGGGCGTTGGGTGCGGACCGGTGACGAGACCTGGCTGGCGCTCACGAAGAAGTGGTCGCGGGCATTCGCCGTGCTGTTCGCGGTCGGGGCCGTCTCGGGAACGGTGCTGTCGTTCGAGTTCGGCCTGCTCTGGCCCGCGTTTATGTCGAAGTACGGCAGTGCGCTCGGGCTGTCGTTCTCCCTGGAGGGCTTTGCGTTCTTCACCGAGGCGATCTTTGTCGGGATGTACCTGTACGGCTGGAAGCGCCTGTCGCCGCGCGCGCACTGGCTCACGCTGTGGCCGATCGCTATCTCCGGCACCCTGTCGACGTTGTTCATCATCACGGTGAACGCCTGGATGAACGTGCCACGGGGGATCACCGAGGTGAACGGCAAGGTCGTCGCCGCCGAGCCGTTCGCGCCCTTTCTGAGTCCGGGGACTCCGCCCCAGTTGGTCCACATGCTGCTGGCCGCGCTGATGTGCACCGGCGGGGCCGTCGCCAGTATTTACGCGGTCGGCATGCTGCGCGGTCGCCGCGACGCCTACCACCAGCGCGGGCTGCGGATCGGCCTGGCGGTGGTGTTGGTCTGCGCGCCGCTTCAGCTGATCGTGGGGGACTGGGCGGCCCGGGTCGTCGGGGCCAACCAGCCGTTCAAGCTGGCCGCGATGGAAGGGCTCTACCACACCAGGTCGCACGCGCCGCTGACCCTCGGCGGGTTCTACGACGACAAGAGCGGCGAGGTCCGCTACGGGCTGGAGATCCCCGGTCTGCTCTCGCTGATGGAGGGATTCAGCACCGATCACGTGATCACCGGTCTGGACGCCGCCCCGCCGGACGAGCGCCCGAACGGCCTGCTGGTGCACGGGTCGTTCGCGACGATGGTCGGGTTCGGTTCTGCGCTGATCGGACTGTCCGCCCTGACCGGTGCCGCCGTCGTCCGCCGGCGCCGTCGCGGCGAGAAGACGCTGCTGCCCACCGGGCGGCCGTGGCTGTTCGCCGCGGCGGCTACGGGACCGGCGTCCGCGCTGTCGATGATGGCTGGCTGGGAGGTCACCGAGGGTGGTCGTCAACCGTGAATCGTGGGCGGTCATATGCGGGTTCACGACGCGGTGACGGGCGCCGACGGGGTCGCGCCGATGTTTGCCGGCTCCCTGGTCCTGTACCTGGGGCTCGCGGGTGCGCTGATCCTCATCCTGCGCCGGATGGCCACCGGCGGCCCGGCCGTCGCGGAGATCCGGTCCGGGCGGCCCGCCGCGGGCGTCCACCGCACGGCCGTTCACGGCGCGGGGGAGGCGAGCCCGGCCAGGTCCGGGCGGACAACCGATTCCGATTCGCCGTCCATCCCGAAGCCGCGGCCCGAACCTGCGCCGGTTGAACCGGCGGTTGAACTGCCGGTCGAACCGCCGGTGTCCGGCAGGCGGCGCACCGGCGGCGGTCCCGAGGGATCCCGAGGTTCGGCGCACCCGGGTGAGACAACGGGAACGGGATCCGACGGCACCACCGGTTTCGGCGGGCGGGGAGAAGACTGATGACCAGCGCTGACCTTCTTCTGATCATCATGGTGGCAGGGCTCACCGCCTACGCGCTGCTCGGTGGCGCGGACTTCGGTGGCGGGGTGTGGGACCTGCTGGCACGCGGACGGCACGCCGGCGACCAGCGGAAACTGATCTCGGCATCACTCGGCCCGGTGTGGGAGGCCAACCATGTCTGGCTGATCTTCATCGTGGTGGCGATGTTCAGCGGGTTTCCCGAGGCCTACGGGGTGATCGGCTCCTCCCTGGAGGTGCCGCTGTCCGTGGCCCTCGTCGGCATCGTGCTGCGTGGTGCCGCGTACGTGTACCGGTCCTACGGGGCGGGTGGGGCCGGTCCCGACCACTGGTGGGGGCACGTCTTCGCGGTGTCCTCGACGATCGCCCCGTTCGCGCTCGGGGTGGCCGGTGCGGCCCTGGCCAGCGGTGATCTGTCGACCGACGACCCGTTCGCGCCGGTGCGCAGCCCGTTCGGGCTCGTCTGCGGGGCCTTCGCGGTTGCCGCGACGGCCTTCCTCGCCGCCGTCTACCTCTGCCGGGACGCCGCATCCTCCCCGGCCACCGCGCACCTGGTAGCCGACTTCCGCCGGCGGGCCATCGGCGGCGCCGTGCTCTGCGGTGCACTCGCCGCGATCCTGCTGCCCCTCCTGTGGGCGGACGCCCCGGAGGTCGCCGGCCGGTTCAGGGACCGCTCGCTTCCCCTGGTCGCCCTGTCCACCCTCGGCGGGATCGGCGCCCTCGTCGCACTCTGGCGCGAGCAGTTCGGTGCCGCCCGCATCGCGGCCGGTCTCGCCGTCGGCGCGATGCTCTGGGGCTGGGCGGTGGCCCAGTACCCGGACCTGGTGGTCGGGCAGGCCACGGTCGACACGGCCGCGGCGCCGACGGCGAACATCCGGGCCATGCTGTTCGCCATCGTCGGCGGTCTGGTGGTGCTCGTGCCGTCCCTGATGATGCTGTTCCGGCTGTTCTCCCGACCAGAACCGGCGGAGTGATCGGGCCGGCGGAGTGATCGGGCCGGCGGAGTGATCGGACCGGCCCGCCGTGGCGGTGGGCTACGGTCGTCGCGTGACCTCTGCCCCCGCTCAGGCGCCGGTCATCGCGGGCGAGCCGCTCACCCGCCGGCAGCTCGTCGTCGAGATCTGGCTCGTGCTCGGGGTCTCCTTCGCCACCTCGGCGCTGTTCGCGGTCATCCGCTACGTCGGGGTGCTGACCCGGCCGGGCCCCGTCCGCTCCCAGGTGGCCCGGCTGAACACCTCGGCGGCGCCGGGACGGCCCTGGCTGGACCTCGCGCTCCAACTCGCTGACCTGGTCACCGGGCTGGTGCCGGCGCTGCTCGCCGTATACCTGCTGACGAGGCACGGAGGCGGACCGCGGGCGATCGGCCTGGACGGCCGGCACACCGGTCGCGACGCCGGCCGGGGAGCGGCGATCGCGGCCGGGGTCGGCGGGCTCGGCTTGGGCCTCTACCTCCTGGCGTGGCACAGCGGGGCGAACCTCACCGTCGCGCCGTCGGGCTTGCCGGACGTGTGGTGGCGCGTGCCGGTCCTGGTCCTCAGCGCGGCGCAGAACGGCCTCGCCGAGGAGATCATCGTCACCGGGTATCTGCTGGTACGGCTGCGTGAACTTGGTGTCACGGCCAACCGGGCGCTGGCGGCCAGCGCCCTGCTCCGCGGTTCCTATCACCTCTACCAGGGGCTCGGTGGGTTCGCCGGCAACCTCGCGATGGGCCTGCTGTTCGGCCGGCTGTTCCAGCGGACCGGCCGGGTGCTGCCGCTCGTCATCGCCCACGCACTCATCGACACCGTCGCGTTCGTCGGATACGTGGCGTTGGTCGGAAAGATCTCCTGGATCCCAGCGTCGCGCTAAGGTTACGGGTGGGGAAATATAGATCGTCTGCTGGGCGTACGATGCATATCTCAACGGTGCACCGCGGGGCGGTGGATCGTTCGAGGACGTCAACGTTGGCGGGTTCGGGGCGCCGGAAGGCCACGGGGCGCCGGAAGGCGTAGCCGTCGAGTGCCTGCCGCGGTATGGCTGGTCGGGGAGGACCGATGGTCAACGGAATCCGCGAGATCGAGCGCAAGTTCTCGGTCGAACCGACCTTTGTGCTCCCGAAGTTAGGGGAGGTCGCGGGCGTCGCCACCGCGCGCACCCGCAAGACCGTCAGTCTGGAGGCCGTCTACTACGACAGCGACGATCTCCGGCTGGCCCGTAACAAGATCACACTGCGGCGTCGGACCGGTGGAGCGGACGCCGGATGGCACCTCAAGCTGCCCGTCCGGGTGGGGGAGCGGGACGAGCTTCAGCTCCCGCTCGACGAGGGTGTGGGCGGGGTGACCCTGGGCCCGCGGTACAGCCCTCCCGCGGAGTTTGTCGATCTGGTGTCGGTCCATCTGCGCGGCGCCGAGCTGCGGCTGGTCGCCAGGCTGCGGACGCTGCGGACAGCGCGCCGGCTGCGGGGCACGGTCGGAGTCGACCTGGCCGAGGTCGTCGATGACCAGGTCTCCGCGCAGACTCTGGGGGAGAAGACGGTACTGAGCAGCTGGCGGGAGATCGAGGTCGAACTCGTCGACGGCGGGCCCGAGGTGCTCGACGAGGTCGCCGGTCTGCTCACGGCCGCGGGCGCCACCCCGGCGGTGGACTCCTCGAAGCTCGCGCGGGTCCTGGGTGAGGCGCTGGCCGCCGGCCCCGGGCCGGACGTCCCTTCGCCGCCGCGCAAGCCACGACGCAGGACGCCGGCGGGCGAGGTGGTACGGGCCTACCTGATCGAACAGGCGCGTGCCCTGCTCGCGGCCGATCCGCGGGTGCGGCTCGACGAGCCCGAGGCGGTCCACAAGATGCGCGTCGCCTGCCGTCGGGCCCGCAGCACCCTGCGGACGTTCGCGCCGCTGTTCCCGCCCGAGAGATCGCTCTTCCTGGACGGCGAGCTGCGGGACCTCGCCGGCGCGCTCTCCGGCGCCCGCGACGCCGAGGTCCAGGCCGCTTATTTCGAGACCCGCCTGGCGGAGCTGCCCACCGAGCTGGTCGTGGGGCCCGTGCACAAGACGGTCACCGCGCACCTCGGCGCCGGCACGGCCAACGGCCGGGCGGAGGTGTTGGCCATGTTGCGCAGTGACCGGTACTTCGCCCTCGTTTCCAACCTGCTCACCCTGCTGCGGGGCCCGCTCACCCCCGCGGCGGCCCGTCCGGCCGGCAAGGCCCTTCCCGACCTGCTGCTCGGCGCCGACCGGAAGCTGGCGAAGAAGGTCCGCGCCGCGACCGCTCTGAAAGTCGGCCAGGAACGGGACGAACTGCTGCATTCCGCCCGCAAGCAGGCCAAGCGGTTGCGGTACGCGGCGGAGGCCGTCGCGCCGCTGTACGGGAATGACGCGGCGCGGCTGGTCGAGCAGGCCCAGATCGCGCAGGAGCTGCTCGGAACCCATCAGGACGCCACCGTCGCGCGCAGGCTGCTGGGGGACTGGGGGACGGCAGCGCAGGCCCAGGGCGCCCCCACCGCGTTTACTCTGGGTGTCCTGCTGGGCCTGGAGGAGTGCCGGGCACGCATGGCGGAACGAGACTTCTTCGATGCGTGGCCCGCGATCTCGGCGGCCCGGCACCGCCGCTGGATCCGCTGACCCGGGGCCGTGCCGGGTGGGCTCTGCCGTGGTCTGACCGATTACCTCCTCCGCGTCACCCATCCGTGCGCCACATCCGGGCCATCGGGCGCACGACCATCCGCCACGGGCCGGCACGTTCAGGAAATCCCTGTCAGCTCGACGGATTGCCGGACGGGACGGGTGGAGCTGCCTGCGGCCGGACCTGCTGCGTTGTTCTGTGACCGGGGCATGAAGCGGACTTCCTTGCCCGGAGGACTCCCGCGAAGGCCTCCGTCCGTGTAGCGTCGTTCCTGGCCGGAGTTCGGCGGTTCGCGTCTCAACCGAGGCGCGGCGGAACAACGTCAGGGTCTCTTGCAGCTTCCTGACGTTCGGCCCGGGGCCCGCGCGGTGCGGGTCCTGACTGCACCAGCAGGGAGAACGGCACGTGGCTCAGGGCACGGTGAAGTGGTTCAACTCGGAGAAGGGCTTCGGCTTCATCTCCGTGGACGGCGGCGGTTCCGACGTCTTCGTTCACTACAGCGCGATTCAGATGGACGGTTACAAGGCACTTGAGGAGGGCCAGCGGGTCGAGTTCCAGGTGACCCAGGGTCAGAAGGGTCCGCAGGCCGACGCCGTCCGCGTCGTCTGAGCCACGAGAGACTTCAACGGCCAGCCCGCCCAAGGGTCCTCCTGGGGCGGGCTGGCCGCTTCTCGGCCAGTTCGGTATCCGACAGTTCGGTAGAAGGTATGTTTTTCCTGGCTGTCTCGATCATTTTCTCGAGCCGGAAAGCGCGGGGCGTTCATCGGTTCCCGCATGGCGTGGTTCTCGGCCAAAAACTTAACGCCTGATTAAAGGTACAGCTCGACTCCTCACCGGTGGAGCCGCGTAGGTCTCGCATCAGACGTGATGTCGGTTTGGTGTGGGCCGGCTTGTCAGCCGCCGATCGCTTCGTCGGCCACGAGAAGTTCGGCGATCTGCAGGGTGTTCAACGCGGCGCCTTTGCGCAGGTTGTCCCCGCAGAGGAACAGCGCGACCTCGTGCGGGTCGTCCGGCGACTGCCGGATTCGGCCGACCCAGGTCGGGTCCGTTCCGACGACGTCGGCTGGGGTCGGGAACTCGCCGGCTGACGGATCGTCGACGACGGCGACGCCAGGAGCGTTCAGCAGCACCGTGCGCGCCTCGTCCGCCGTCACCGGCCGAGTGAAGCGGGCGTGCACCGCGACCGCGTGCGTGGTGATGACCGGCACCCGGACACAGGTAGCCGACACCCGCAGATCCGGGATACCCAGGATCTTGCGGGACTCGTTGCGGACCTTGAACTCCTCCGAGGACCAGCCACCGTCCTTCAGCGAACCGGCCCAGGGCACGACGTTGAGCGCCAGCGGCGCCGGGAACGGGCCGAGGCCGTCCTCACCGATGGCCTTACGCACGTCACCGGCGGTCCGCCCCAGCTCGCGGGTGCCACCGACGACGGTGAGCTGGTCGTAGAGGGCGTCGATGCCGGCCTGCCCGGCACCGCTCGCGGCCTGGTAGGAGGCCGCGAACATCGACTCCAGCCCGAACGCCCGGTGCAGGGCGCCGACCGCGACGATCATCGACAGGGTGGTGCAGTTCGGGTTCGCGATGATGCCCCGCGGCCGCGCGGGAATCTGGTCGGCGTTCACCTCCGGCACGACCAGCGGCACGTCGGCGTCCAGCCGGAACGCGCCGGAGTTGTCGACCGCGACCGCGCCGTGGGCCGCCGCCACCGGTGCCCACCGGGCGGAGACCTCGTCGGGAACATCGAACACGGCCACGTCCACGCCGTCGAAGACCTCCGGTGCCAAGGCCTGGACGACGACGCCCGCGCCGCGCACCCGTACCGTCCGCCCCGCCGATCGGGCCGAGGCGATCGGCCGGATCTCTCCCCAGATGCCGGGGCGTTCGTCGAGCAGCGACAGCATCACCGTGCCGACCGCGCCGGTCGCTCCCACCACTGCGAGCGTCGGTCGCCGGCCCGCCTCGTTACTCGTCACGATCCATCCTCCTGATTCGCCACTGTGCCGCCGCGGCGTGTCCAGCTGCCGCGCTGTGCCGCCGTCTCGAGGACCTGCGACGTCGCCAACGTCATCGCCCGGTTCCCGCGTACACGATCGCCCCGCCGTCCGGGTCACCCAGGTCGAAGGCGCCGTGCACGGCCCGCACGGCGAGCGGGAGGTCGGTGTCGCGCACCACCACTGAGATGCGAATCTCAGAGGTGGAGATGATCTCGATGTTGACCCCTGCGTCGGCGAGGGAGCCGAAGAACCGGGCGGACACTCCCGGGTGTGACTTCATCCCCGCGCCGATCAGCGACAGCTTGCCGATGTGGTCGTCGTAGAGGGTGCGCTCGAAGCCAATCTCGCTCTGGACCTTCGTGAGCGCGGTGAGCGCGGTACGTCCATCCGCCTTGGGCAGGGTGAACGAGATGTCCGTCCGCCCCGACCCGGCGACCGAGCCGACCTGAACGATCATGTCCAGGTTGACGTCGGTCTCCGCCACGGCCCGGAACACCGCCGCCGCCACCCCGGGCTTGTCCGGGCATCCGACGACCGTCACCTTCGCCTCGCTGAGGTCGTGCGCGACCCCACGGATGATGGCCTGTTCCACGAGCTGTTCCTCCGGAATCTCGGTGATCCACGTGCCCGGCTTCGCCGAGAAGGACGATCGGACATGCACGGGGACGCTGTAACGGCGGGCGTACTCGACGCACCTCAGCATGAGGACCTTCGCGCCGCAGGCCGCCATCTCCAGCATCTCCTCATAGGAGATCGTGTCGATGCGGCGGGCGTCGGGGACGATGCGCGGGTCTGCGGTGAACACGCCGTCCACATCGGTGTAGATCTCGCAGGCGTCCGCTCCCAGCGCGGCAGCGAGCGCCACCGCGGTCGTGTCCGAGCCGCCTCGACCGAGCGTGGTGATGTCCTTCGTGTCCTGGCTCACACCCTGGAAGCCCGCGACGATCGCGATCGCGCCGGAGTCCAGGGCGGTGCGGATCCGCCCGGGGGTAACGTCGATGATGCGCGCCTTGCCGTGCACCGAATCAGTGATGACTCCGGCCTGGGAGCCGGTGAACGAGCGGGCCTCGGCGCCGAGGGTGGTGATCGCCATGGCCAGCAGCGCCATCGAGATCCGCTCACCGGCGGTGAGCAGCATGTCGAGCTCCCGGGCGGGCGGAAGCGGCGAGACCTGTTCGGCCAGATCGAGAAGTTCGTCGGTGGTGTCACCCATCGCGCTGACCACCACGACGACGTCGTTGCCGGCCCGCCGGTTCTCCACGATTCGCTCAGCGACTCGTTTGATGCGGTCCGCGTCGGCAACGGAGGACCCACCGAACTTCGCGACCAAGAGCGCCATGGCAGCCAGGTTACCGAGCGCGGCCGCTAACCGAGCGCGGTCGCCCGGTGGCCTTGCCTGGCGGTTCGTGCCGGGATCTGGTCCGGTGTCCCTTTTCCGTCGCCGGGACGATGTCGCCCCGGCGACGGGGTGCTGGGCGTATTCCTTCCGGTGTGCCAGGGTGATGACATCCGCACCACGGCTCACCCGCACGACTGGCTCACCCGGACGACCGACTGCGACGCACGCGGTCCACGCGATGGTCCCCGACGCCGAGGACCAGCTCAGGAAGGACGATCCTCAATGGCAGTCAGCCTTGCCAAGGGCGGCAACGTCAGCCTCACGAAGCAGGCCGCCGAGGCCGGCACCCCTCAGCTCACCGCGTTGAACGTCGGGCTCGGATGGGACGCCCGCACGACCACCGGGACCGATTTCGACCTGGACGCCTCTGCCATCGGCGTCCGGGCGGACGGCAAGGTCCTCAACGACGGCTACTTCATCTTCTTCAACAACCTCGCGTCCCCCGAGGGGGCGATCACGCTCACCGGTGACAACCTGACCGGGCAGGGCGAGGGGGACGACGAGTCCGTTATCGTCAACCTTGCGTTGGTTCCAGCCGACATTGACCGGATTATCGTTCCGGTTTCCATCTACGACGCGGTGAACCGGAACCAGAACTTCGGCCAGGTGCGCAACGCCTACATCCGCGTGGTCGACCAGGGTGGAAACGAGCTGGTCCGCTACGATTTGTCCGAGGACTACTCCACCGAAACCGTCGTCATCTTTGGCGAGGTCTACCGCAACGGCGCCGACTGGAAGTTCCGCGCCGTCGGCCAGGGCCACAACGACCTCGGTGGTCTGGCGCGCGATCATGGCGTCAACATCTGAGCTACCCGAGCGGGTGCGTGCCTGGCAATGCGTGCCTGGCAAGTAGTCGCTCCCGGGCCGATGAGCACCCGCCCGCTGCGCCCGGCCGAGCTGCCCGTGCCCCGGCCAGGGCCGGGCCAGGTTCGGGTCCACGTCGACGCCTGCGGAGTCTGCCGTACCGATCTTCACCTCGCAGAGGGTGATCTCCCGCCGCACCGACCGCGCACCGTGCCCGGACATGAGGTCGTCGGACGGGTCGACGCGGTCGGCGAGGGGATGAGCGGCGTGCGGACCGGGGACCGGCTGGGTATCGCCTGGCTGGCCTCGACCGACGGGACCTGCGGGTACTGTCGGCGCGGAGCGGAGAACCTCTGCCCGGCCTCGACCTACACCGGATGGGATGTCGACGGCGGCTACGCCGAGTACGCCTGCGTGCGCGCCGACTATGCCTACCGGCTGCCCGACGGCTACAGCGACGCGGAGCTTGCCCCGCTGCTGTGCGCCGGCATCGTCGGCTACCGGGCGCTGCGCCGGGCGGAGCTGCCGCCCGGCGGGCGGCTCGGCATCTATGGGTTCGGCGCGTCCGCTCATCTCGCCGCCCAGGTGGCGATCGCCCAGGGCGCCACCGTCCACGTGATGACGCGCTCGGCGCGGGCCCGCGAGCTCGCTCTGGAACTCGGCGCCGCCTCGGCGGGCGAGGCATATGCCGCACCGCCCGAGCCGCTGGACGCGGCCGTGCTCTTCGCCCCGGTGGGTGACCTGGTGCCGGTGGCGCTCGCCGCGCTCGACCGCGGCGGCACGCTGTCCATCGCGGGCATCCACCTCAGCGACATCCCGCCGCTCGTCTACTCCGACCATCTGTTTCAGGAACGGTCCGTCCGCAGCACGACCGCCAACACTCGCACCGACGGTGAGGAGTTCCTGGCGATCGCCGCCGAGCACCGGCTTGCGGTGACCGTGTCGCCCTACCCGCTGTCCGCGGCCGACCGGGCCCTCGCCGACCTCGCCGCCGACCGGGTCACCGGCGCGGCCGTGCTGCTGCCCTGACCGTTTTGCCTGTCCTGCCGGTGCCGGACCTTCCGGATCTGGTTCGTAGATCCGGGAGGGACCGGGATCCGGGAGGGACCGGGAGTTCGGCGACCTCGCCGGGAGAGGCGCGCTGAGCTTCCGCGTTCAGTCGCCGCGGGTCGCGAGTCGGCGCAGGAGCAGGGTGCCCGCGGTGGTCAGTACGGCGGCCGTCGCAATCTCGCGCGGCAGGCGGTGCCGGGCCTCGTTCTGGATCGCTTCGTGGAAACGGTCGAACCGGCTCGGCCAGGGACTCACCCCGACGAAGTACCGGCCCACCTTGTCGGTGTCCGGTAGGCAGGCACCGGTCATGCCGGCGAGGACGGCGAGTCGGCGCCCGGCGGGGGCGGACGCCGTCAACAAGGCCATGGCCGCGAGCCCTGCCACGCCGTCCTTGCGTGCGATCGGCAGCCATTCCGGCTCGGTGTTCGGACCCGTTCCCCAGTGGGGCAACGCGTCCATGACCAGGTGCGAGACGAAGCCGGCGGCGAGGGCGGACATCGGATGCCGGATCGCCATGCCCACGAAAGCGCCCGCCCCGACGTGTGAGCTGATGATCATGTTTCAGGACCTCCTGGTGGCAGACGGACGGCAGAGCGTTCGCCGGGTACCTCCTACCCTGACGTCCCGGTTGGAGGATGCGTACCGCGGGGTGATGGTGGAGCCTTCCGGCGATCACCATCAGCGGTCGCCTGGTGGTCTCCGTGTTTGGGGGGCGCGGGTACCACCGCTCCCGGGATCGGATCCGGGCGTCCGATGCTCGCGCGAAGGTGCGCGCGGACGCCGTCCCACCTTCTCTGAATGCTCTTGCTGCCGCCCGTCTCGATGCGTTCGTCGATGCTCCGGCCGATTCCCACGCCGACGCGCGAGCCGACGAATTCATCGGATGCCCGCGCAGATGCTCGGGCGAATGCGCATCATGGGTAGATCGGTGCGTCTCGTAGCATCTGGCCGCGTAGCGGAACGACTCGGCGGCAATCCATGGATGAAGGGTTGCTGTAGCGTAAGGGAGATAACTTAGAGTGATCAATTTTGAGGTTTGGGTGGCGTGGGTGCGAGAAGCTACCGGGATGTCCTCCGGTGAGGACGGCGGTTCGCCGGGCGGTCCGGGGTACCGCGGCGGCGTGGGTCCGGGGCGTCGCGGCGCCGGAGACCTGAGCGGTGTGGATGGATAGGCGCGTCCGTGATCTACGCATATGCCACCTACCAGCCGTCTGCGACCTGGCCACGCCGGTGCCGTCGGGGGTGGTCGTCTCCGTCGCGTGGCGGCTGGAAGGGGCCGGGCGGATCATCGGCGGCATGGTGCCCCGCGGCCGTCCCGGGGCCGGCCCGCAGGGTAAACGGGTCCTGCACGGCGAGGGGATCTGGGCGGCCGAGATGTATCCGCGGGACCGGGAGATCTCGGCGGAGGCCGACCTCGTCGAGCCGGGTTCGGCGGCTCGGCCGGTCCGGCTGGTGGTGCACGGCTCCGACCGTGACATCATCGGCTATCTGGATCAGCCCCGCCTGCCGGCCACCCGACTCGCCCGGCTCACGACCGGGCTGCGCCGGGACGCCCGTCAGGTCAGGGTCCGGGCGGCCGGGCGGGTCTGGTGGATACGGGCGACGAACGTCTTCGGAGTACAGGTCGTCCGGGATCCCGAGGTACGGATCTACCGCACCAGAGGATTACACGCCGTGTTCAGCGCCGAGGCCGACCATCTTGACGTCAGCGTGGTCCTGCTGACCCTGGCCTCGATTCCCAGCTCGGCCTACGCCCCCATCCTGGGGTTCTAGCGGCCGCAGCGGCCCCGGCGAACCCGACGCGGGACCGGCGGCAGACCAGTGGCGGGCCGGTGGAGCCGGGGTGGCTTCGGGGCGGGACCGGTGACAGCAGGCCGGGGTGTCAGGCGCTGACGACGCGGCGTCCCTCGAAGGCGCGTCCCAGGGTCACTTCGTCCGCCCATTCGAGGTCACCGCCCATGGGCAGGCCGCTGGCGAGGCGGGTGACCTTTAGGCCCATCGGAGCGATCTGCCGGGCCAGGTAGGACGCGGTGACCTCACCCTCGGTATTCGGATCGGTGGCGAGGATCAGTTCGGTCACCGTGCCGTCCGCCAGGCGGGCGACGAGTTCCCGGATGTGCAGGTCGTCGGGACCGACACCGCCGATGGGATTGATTGCGCCCCCGAGCACGTGGTACCGCCCCCGGAACTCGCGGGTGCGTTCGATCGCCACGACGTCCTTGGGTTCCTCGACCACACAGATCGAGCTCGGATCGCGGCGGGGATCGGCGCAGATCCGACACAGTTCCGACTGCGCCACGTTGAAGCAGCTCCGACAGAACTGGACCTTCTCCTTGACCTCGGTCAGGGCGGTGGCCAGCCTGCGGACGTCCACGGGGTCGGCGGCCAGCAGATGAAACGCGATCCGCTGGGCACTTTTGGGACCGATGCCGGGCAGCCGCCCGAGCTCGTCGATCAGATCCTGGACGATGCCCTCGTACACCGGTGCCGCCGGTTGTCAGTCGAGCCCGGGAAGGCCCGGACCACCCGGAAGGGGGCCTCCGAGGCCGCCACCGGACAGCAGGCTGCCGAGTCCGCCGAGGCCACCGGCGCCGCCCGGACCTGCCGGGCCGCCCGCGCCGAGGCCACCGGTGATCGCGCCCAGCCGGTCGGCGGCGAGTTTGTGGGCGTTTGTGGTCGCGTTACGGACCGCCGCGAGGATCAGATCCGCGAGCGTCTCGGTGTCCTCCGGGTCGACCGCCTCGGGGCTGATCGTCAGATCGACCAGTTCCCCGCCGCCGTTGACGGTGGCGCGGACCAAGCCGCCGCCGGCCGTCCCGTCCACCCGGGCGGTGGCGAGGTCTTCCTGGGTGGCGAGGATCGCGGCCTGCATCTTCTGCGCCTGTTCGAAGAGTTGCCCCAGCGCCCCGCCCCCGGCGGAGGCCCCACTCCCGGCGCGGTCCTGCGGGTTAGACATGTCGATGAGCCTACGTCTCCTTCAGCCGGACGAGATCTGTTCGATGATCATGGCACCCAGCCCGCTCCGCAGCAGGGACACGGCGGCCTCCTCGCCCCCGCGAGCCCCGCCGGGACCGGACGGGACGTCCTCGTCGTCGAGGGACGGCTCGTCCTCACGCTGCGGACCCGGCTCGTCCCCGGCGGGGGGTGCACTGGCAGCGGCGGCGACTCCGTTCGCCGATCCGGGCGACGAGCCGTCCCGGCCCGCGGCGGACCAGGGCCCGTCGCCCCCGGGGCCGGGGCCGCCATCGGGGCCGGGGCCGCCATCGGGACCAGAGCCCGGGCCGGCGAGACCGTGCCCGGTGCCGGGGGAGTCGCTGTTGCCGCCGGGGCCGCGGCCTGTCGTGCCGCCTTCGGTTCCGTCGGTGGAGCCGCCGTAGCCGTTCCCGGTGTCGGGGGACAACCCCGCCGGTCCGGCGGGCCGTGCTGGTGCTGGTGCTGGTGCTGGTAAACGGGATGCTCCCACCTGGCCGGTGGGCCTGGGGGCTCCGCCCGACCCGGCGAACCCCGAGGCCTCGGAGGGACCGGGCGGGCCGGCCGGCCATCCGGCGCCCGGCCGATGCTCCTGCTCCCCGGGGCCGACGGCGGGAGGGGGGGCGGCGGGATGGCCGGAGTAGCCACCGCCGCCCGGACCGGGACCCGCTTCGGGCCGCCCGCCGCCGCGACCAGATCCGCCCGCGGGAGCGACGGTGACCCGCCAGGTCCCGCCGAGTCTCTCCGCCAGCACGGCACAGAACAGCTCGGCGTTGTTCCCCTGCCCGAACATCCGGCCCATCGTCGGGGTGGCGAAGGCCAGCACGACCTCGTCGCCTCGAACGTCGGCAACGGTCGCGTGATCCTTCAGGATCGCATGCGTCTTCCGGCTGCGGCGGCCGGCGAGCACGAGAACCTCGTCCCACAGCATCCGCAGGCCGGCGGCGTCGATCCGCCCGGTCCCCGGAGTGCCTGCCATGCCCGGAACACCTGCCGGGCCCGAGGGACGATCACCCGACGTGAACGCGGGACCCGGCGAACCAGGCTGGGGGCCCGTCGCCGGTCGAGACACCGGTCCGCTCCGAGCGGGTGCCCGGACTGCCAGCGGCATGGGCTCCGGGTCCGCGGCGGGCGGGTGGACCGGCGCGGGAGCCCGGCCGGCCGGCAGCGGGGACGGGGGGCCCGGCTCCGGTTCTTCCCCGCCGAGCACGGCCCGCCGTTCCAGCCGCTCCAACCGGGTGAGCAGCGCGGCCGGGTCGGTCGACGCCGTGGGCAGCAACGCACGGGCCAGGATCAGTTCCAGCATCAGCCGTGGGCTCGCCGTCCCCCGCATCTCGACCAGGCCGTTGTGCAGGACGTCCGCCGTCCGGGACAGCTCGGCGGGGCCCATCCGGGTGGTCTGCGCCCGCATCCGGTCGATCTGGTCGGGGGAGAAGGATTCCAGCAGGCCGCGGGCGTCCGCGTCCGGAACGGCCGCCATCACGATCAGGTCGCGGAACCGGTCGAGGAGATCGGTCGCGAACCGGCGCGGGTCGTGACCGGCGGAGACGACCTTGTCGACCACGGTGAACAGGGCCGCGCCGTCGCGGTCGGCCAGCGCGTCGACGGTCTCGTCCAGCAGGACGCCGTCGGTCATGCCGAGCAGCGCCACCGCCCGGTCGTAGCGCAGGCCGTCGTCGTCCGCGCCGGCCAGCAGTTGGTCGAGAACGGACAGCGAGTCGCGGACCGATCCGGCGCCCGCCCGCACGATCAGCGGCAACACGGCCGGATCGACGGCGACCCCCTCCCGGGCGCAGACCGACGCCAGATGTTCGCGCAGCACGCTCGGCGGAACCAGCCGGAAGGCATAGTGGTGCGTCCGGGACCGGATGGTCGGGATGACCTTGTCCGGTTCGGTGGTGGCGAAGACGAACTTGAGGTACGGCGGGGGCTCCTCGACGACCTTCAGCAGCGCGTTGAACGCCGCCGCGGTCACCATGTGCGCCTCGTCCACCACGAAGACCTTGAACCGGGCCGACGCGGGGGCGAAGAACGCCCGCTCGCGCAGATCGCGGGCGTCGTCGACGAGACCGTGCGACGCGGCGTCGATCTCCGTGACGTCCATTGAGGCGCCCGTCCGGATGCCCACGCACTCGTCGCACACCCCGCAGGGTTCAGGGGTCGGGCCCTGGATGCAGTTCAGCGAGGCGGCGAGGATCCGGGCGGAGGAGGTCTTGCCGCAACCCCGGGGGCCGCTGAAGAGATAGGCGTGGTGCAGGCGGCCGGTGCGCAGGGCCTTGCGCAGCGCGTCGGTCACGTGCTCCTGGCCGACGACCTGGGCGAACGTCGCGGGACGGTACCGGTTGTACAACGCTGTGCTCACTGGCCTGCTCCGCGTGCTCGACGAGACGATCGGCGAAACGAGAGGACCCCCCGCACACCCGCCAGAGCCCGCTTACCCTTGCTGCCTTCCGGCCCTGGGGGGGTTCACGAGGGTAACGCCGCACGAGGGGTCTGCTGTGCAGTCTAGCCCGTGCTGGACGATCATGAATCCCGAGGTCTGCCGGGCGGCGCGGCGGCAGGCCCGGTGCCTGGCCCCGCAACGATCAGATAGTCTCATCCACGGAGGATTCGCCTAGTGGCCTAGGGCGCACGCTTGGAAAGCGTGTTGGGGGCAACCCCTCGCGAGTTCGAATCTCGCATCCTCCGCAATGATCTTGCTGGCCTTGATCTTCGGGCCAGCCTTCTGGCCAGGCACAATGCCATCCTTCTCCACCATCTCGCTACCCACGGTAGCCATGGACCCACCTGAGTCCCCGCGCCGCGCGAGGGATCGTCGTGGACACCGTCTCGGCCGTACGCTGGCCCGCGGAGCGCGGCGGGTGGGCGTACAGGGCACCCGTGATCGACGGTGAGGAGTACCCGAGCCGCTTCGACACGAGAGCGATGTCGATGATCTCGTCGAGCTGGCTCGAGGCCGACGAGTGACGAAGGCCGGGCGGCGAGAAATTGCCAAGACCTGTGGATCATGATCGGCGGGTGGCCCGGCGAGAGTCTCGGTGATCTTGTTGGCCGCAACATGAAGAGGCCGCAGCGTCGATGATGGATCACGGCGAGCATGATCGTGGCAGGTCTCCTCAGCTAACCAGAGCACGATCGAACTACGTCAGTCCGGTCAGGATGCCATGACCCGTTCACCGGGCGTCGGCCCGTCCCCCTACTTGTAGCCGCGGACGAAGAGTCTCACGGCGGACCGTAGCGCAGCGTCGAGTTCCGGGCTGTCGAGCGCAGGTGGATTGTGGACGGCGAACATGCCGAGCTCGGTCATCTCCCAGACGGTTCCGTTGACAAGGGCAATGAACTGGCCTGCCGCGCGGGCAGGGTCATCGATGCGCAGCGCGCCGCCGTGAGCGATCCTGGCCAGCTAGCCGATTAGCTCTGACCAGACGGGAGTCGCGACGCGTCGGCGCCAGAGCTGCAGCAGCTGGGGTTGGCGGGGCCCTTCGGCCTGCAGGAGCAGGCGCAGAGAGGCTGTGCGCGGATCGAGGAAGGTCGCCATGATCCGCCTTGCAAGATCGTTAAGGTAGGCCTCAGGGTCCGGTAGGGGGCTTGGGAAGAAGGCCGTCGCCCGACGTAGCGCGTCGAGGGTCGCCGTGAGGTGCGTATCGATGACGGCGAGGAACGGCGTCTCCTTGCCTGGTCCTTCTTCTCCGGGATGGTGGCGCGGAT
>NZ_CDWTMG010000034.1:0-32164 GCF_977945845.1 Frankia sp. CcMO1 | reverse complement strand
CGCCTGTTCGCCACCGATGACTCGGACTTCTCGCTGGCTCTGGTCCAGGCGTACAACGACTGGCACATCGACGAGTGGTGCGGCGCCTACCCGGGGCGCTTCATCCCGATGGCGCTGCCGGTCATCTGGGACGCCGAGCTGTGCGCCGCGGAGGTGCGCCGGGTGGCCGCGAAGGGTTGCCACTCGCTGACGTTCACGGAGAACCCCGCGGTGATGGGGTATCCCAGCTTCCACGACCCGTACTGGAACCCGCTGTGGCGGGCCCTGTGCGACACGGACACGGTGCTGTCGGTGCACATCGGCTCTTCGGGACGGCTGTCGATCCCCGCCGTCGACTCGCCGCCGGATGTGATGATCACGCTCCAGCCGATGAACATCGTCCAGGCGGCGGCGGACCTGCTGTGGTCCAGGCCGGTGAAGGACTACCCGGACCTGAAGATCGCGCTCTCGGAGGGCGGCACGGGTTGGATCCCGTACTTCCTCGAGCGCGTCGACCGGACGTTCGAGATGCACGCGACGTGGACGCTGCAGGACTTCGGCGGGAAGCTGCCGAGCGAGGTGTTCCGGGACCACTTCCTCACGTGCTTCATCAGCGACCCGCTCGGGATCCGGCTGCGGCACGACATCGGCATCGACAACATCGCCTGGGAGTGCGACTACCCGCACAGCGACTCGATGTGGCCCGGTGCCCCGGAGGAGCTGACGGCGGTGTTGAACGGGTGCGACGTCCCGGACGACGAGGTCGCCAAGATGACGCATGAGAACGCGATGCGCTGGTACTCCTTCGATCCCTTCTCGCACATCCCGCGGGAGCAGGCGACGGTCGGCGCGCTGCGCCGGGCGGCCGCGGGGCACGACGTCTCGATCCAGTCGCACAGCCACCGGCTCGTCGATCCCGCGGACAAGCTCAACGCCTTCTTCGAGCAGATCGGGGCGGCGACGGGCGCCAACACGTGACGGGCACGCGATCGATCGCTAGACAATAGTACAGACGGCGTCTTACTGTCTCATCGTCGGGATTATCCGTGGCCGCGCCTCGCCGCGTGCCCACCCGTCTCGCGAGAAAGCTGAGGACGCGCCGATGTCGCTCACCGTCACCAAGGATCATGTGACCCTGGCGAACAGCGTCGCCGAATGGGGGGAGCGCCATGGCCTGCGGGCGGCGGCCCGGGCGGAGGTGGACCTTCCCGCCGTGCGGCGGCCGGGCGAGCTTCCCCGGTGGTGGTCCGACGCGGTCACCCTGGAACTACCAGGTCTGGCGCTGCCTCCGGCGGTCGCCGGTGCCGGTGCCGGGGTCGAGGAACTCGCCGTCGTACTGGCCGAGCTCGGCCACCAGGTCGCGCCCGGGCCGCTGGCGCCGTCGGCCGCGGCCGGGCTGGTGCTGTTGGCGGCACGCCGCCACGCGCCGGACCCGGAGTTCCTCGACACCCTCCTCGCCGGGGTGGCGGCGGGGAGGGCGATTCTCGCCACGGCTCTCGACGGATCGCCTCGGGCGACGTGCACGTCGGACGGCTACCGCGTGTCCGGGGACGCCGGTCTCGTTCTCGGCGCGCAGCACGCGACGGCGCTGCTGATCCGGGGCGCGACCGCGGAGGGCGAGCGATGGCTCGTGGTCGACGTGACCGACCGGGTGCAGGTGGACCCCATCGACAGCCTCGACCTCACCCGGCCACCGGCCCGCGTGACGCTGTCGGACGCGGCGGCCGGCCACGAGAGGCTGCTCGTGGGTGTCGACACCGAGCTCGTGCGGGACCTGTGTGCGACGACGGCCGCGGCTGAGGCCGCCGGCATCGCCCGTTGGGCGCAGGAGACCGCGACCGCATACGCCAAGGTCCGCGAGCAGTTCGGCCGCCCGATCGGCTCCTTCCAGGCCGTCAAGCATCTCTGTGCGGACATGCTGGCCCGCTCCGAGCTGGCCGCCGCCGCGGCGTGGGACGCCGCCACCGCGGCCACGGCGTACCTGCAGGACGGCGGAGGCGACGCGCGGCAGCAGCTCGCGCTGGCCGCGGCTGCGGCCGGGGCCGTCGCGCTGCCGGGCGCGGTGGACAACAGCAAGGACTGCATTCAGGTGCTCGGCGGCATCGGGATGACCTGGGAGCACGACGCGCACCTGGGCCTGCGCCGCGCGATGGTGCTCCGCGTCGTCTGCGGCGGCACCGGCCGGTGGCGGCTGAGGACCACGCAACTGGCCCGCGCCGGTGCCCGGCGGCGGTGGTCCGTCTCGCTGGGGGAGGAGGCGCGCGACATCCGCAGCCGGATCCGGGAGGCGATCGGGCGGTTGCCTGCGGACGAACCGGCGCGGCGGATCGCGCTCGCAGATGCGGGGCTCATCGCGCCGCACTGGCCGAAGCCCTACGGCCAGGGCGCACCACCTGTGGAGCAGCTGGTCATCGCAGAGGAACTCGATCGGGCCGGAGTCCGGGTGCCGGACCTCGTCGTGGGCAACTGGGCGCTCCCGACCATCATCCAGTCCGGCACCGACGCGCAGCGGGAACGTTTCGTCGTCCCCACGCTGCACGGAGACCTCGTGTGGTGCCAGCTGTTCTCCGAGCCGGGGGCCGGCTCGGACCTGGCGTCGTTGCGCACCCGGGCCTCCCGGGTTCCTGGCGGCTGGTCGTTGACGGGGCAGAAGGTCTGGACGTCGATGGCGCGTGAGGCGGACTGGGGGATCTGCCTGGCGCGCACCGACCCGGACGCCCCCAACCACCGAGGGATCAGCTACTTCCTCGTGGACATGAAGGCACCCGGATTCGAGATCCGTCCGCTGCGCGAGATCACCGGGGACGCCGTGTTCAACGAGGTCTTCCTCGACGGCGTCTTCGTCCCCGACGACATGGTCGTCGGCGAGGTCAACCGTGGGTGGGGTCTGGCGCGGGTCACCCTCGCCGCCGAAAGGGTCGCCATCGCGAGTACGGGGAGGGTCGGGGGAGGCCTCGCCCGGCTGGTGTCCGAGTGCGAACCCGAGCCGTTGTTCGACGAGCGGGTCGGCGAGCTGCTGGGCCGCAACCAGGTCGCTCAGGCGCTCGCCCAGCAGATCACCCTGCGCCGGCTGGACGGTCTCGACCCGGGGCCGACCGCCAGCGTCCGCAAGCTGGTGATGGCACACCTGGGCCAGGACGTGGCGGAATTCGCACTCACGATCATGGGCACTCGGGCGCTCGACCTCACCGACGAGCGCGCGGCAGCCCGGGTACACGCCTTCATGCTGGGGCGCGCCGGAACGATCGCCGGTGGCAGCAGCCAGATTCAGCGCAACATCATCGGGGAGCGCCTGCTCGGGCTACCGCGCGACTGAGCATCTCCCTTCCCATCCATCGGTCCCAGGGAGGAACTGCGACGTGGCGGTTAAGACGGCTGGAGCGAGGAGAGGCGTCTTCGTCAGCTCGTCCTCCACCGACCCCAGGCTGAGTCAGCTGACCGGGCCCGGCGCGCCGTTCGAGGTCGAGGAGATCGACATCGGCGGGGTCACCGTGCGCTCGTTCGTCCGCGCGCCCACCTCGGTCCTCGACGCGTTCCGCGCGGCCGAGGGACACGACGGCGAGGTGCACCTGGTCCTCGGCGAGGACCGGCTGACGTTCGCGGACGTCCGGCGGCGAGCGCTCGGGCTGGCGCGCAGGATGAGGACCGAGTACGGCGTCGTGCCGGGCGACCGCGTCGCCATCGCGATGCGCAACCTCCCTGAGTTCGTCGTCGCCTTCTGGGGGACCGCGGTACTCGGCGCGGTCGTCGTCCCTCTCAACGCCTGGTGGACCGGGCCGGAACTGCGTTTCGCGCTGCGGGACGCCGGCGCGAAGCTCGTGTTCGCGGACCCTGAACGGGTCGCCCGCCTGGGTCCGGTACAGGCCGCGTTCTCCGGCGCCCCGGTGGTCGGTATCCGGACCCCGGTCGGCGCGGCGGGCGTGGCCGCCCACTTCGCGGACCTGGTGGACGCCGAGCCCATCGGCGTCGCGGATCTTGCGACGCCGGGCCCGGACGACCCGGTGACGCTGCTGTACACCTCTGGAACCACCGGACGTCCCAAGGGCGCCCTGAACACCCACCGCGGCACGATGACGAACATCATGAACATGGCGTTCGCCGCGCTGCGCGACCAGATCGTCTCGGGACGGCCCCCAGATCAGCCGGCCCAGTCGGCGACCGTCCTGACGGGCCCGCTCTTCCACATCGGCGGCATCGCCTCGATCGTCGGCGGCGCGATGGGCGGCTCGAAGCTCGTGTTCCTGCGCAAATGGGATGTGGGCTCCGCGCTGGCCGTCGCCGAACGGGAAGGCGCGACCAACCTGGGCGGCGTACCGGCCGTCGCACGGCAGCTCGTGGAGTACCCGGCGCTGGACCGATTCGCGCTGCGGGTGCGCAGCTTCTCGATGGGCGGCGCGGCGGTCGCGCCGGACCTGCCGCGCCGGGTGCTGGCCGCCTTGGGCGAGTCGGTGCAGCTGCTGAACGGGTACGGGCTGACGGAGACGACGGCCGCCGTCGTCACGAACGTGGGGGCGGAGTACGCGCAGCACCCAGACAGCGTCGGCCGGCTGAACCTGACCTCGGAGTTGCGAGTTGAGGGTTGCGACGGGCAGGCCCTCGGCGTGGGGGAGATCGGTGAGCTGTGCTTCCGGTCCCCGCAGGTCGCGAAGGGGTACTGGAACGACCCGGAGTCGACGCGTGCCTCCTTCGTCGACGGGTGGTTCCGCACCGGCGACGTCGGCTACATCGACGCCGAGGGGTTCGTGTACGTCGTCGACCGGCTCAAGGACGTCGTCATCCGCGGCGGCGAGAACGTCTACTGCGCGGAGGTCGAGGCGGCGCTCGTCGAACACCCGCTCGTCGCCGAGGTCGCGGTTGTCGGGCTGCCGGATCCGGCGATGGGAGAACGGGTCTGCGCCGTCGTCGTCCCGCGCGCGGAGGGCCCGCCGGACCTCGCCGCGCTCCGTGAGTTCGGCGGCGAGCGGCTGGCCGCCTTCAAGTGCCCGGAAGCCTTGTACGTCGTCGCCGACGTTCCACGAACGGCGACGGGCAAGGTCGCCAAGCACGAGCTGCGGGCGCTGCTCGCGGGCGATCTGGCCGCGGTCGAGCGGATGCCGCCGTCTGCGGCCCCCACTACGGCGGACGGAGCCACGTAACCATGCCTGAGCATCGCGTGCACGACGGTCTCATCAACGTCCACTTCGGCGACATCGAGCAGCAACCGGAGTGGATGATCCGAGTGCGGGACGACTACTTCAAGGGCGGCGACTCCCTCTTCCGCAGGTGGGAGATGTCCGCCGTCCTCGACGAGATGGACGCAGCCGGCGTCGAGCGCGCCGTCCTCACCGCCAACGTCTCGATGCTCGACGGGTCACCGTTCAGGTTCGCGCAGGCCAGACCGGACCGGTTCGCGCTCTCCCTCGGCGGGCTGAATCTGCTCACCCCGATGCCGACTCTGAGGCTGCTGCAATCCATCCTCGCGGACCATCCCGTGGTGAGTGCGGCGGTCGGCCCGTCGTTCTGGGGGGACGGCATGTACCCGCCCACGGATGCGGTGTACTTCCCGCTGTACACCAAGTGCTGCGAGCTCGGCCTTCCGTTGTGCATGAACGCGGGACTACCCGGCCCCCCGATTCCCGGCGAGGTCCAGAACCCCATCCACTACGACCGGGTCTGCGTCCGGTTCCCCGAGCTGAAGCTCTGCCTGATCCACGGCGCGGATCCATGGTGGGACACCGCGATCCGGCTCATGCTCAAGTACCAGAACCTGCACCTCATGACATCCGCGTGGGCCCCCAAGTACCTTCCGGAGTCGCTCCTGCACTTCATGCGGACACGGGGGAAGTCGAAGGTCATCTTCGGGTCGGACGCCCCCGTTCTGTCGATCACCCGGACCGTCGGTGAGGCGCTGCGGCTGGACCTGCCGGCTGACGTCATGGACAACTACCTGTACGGCACCGCCCAGCGCTTCTTCTTCGATCGCCTCGGCTCCGCACCGCAGCCGACCGCGGACGTGCTCCATGGATGACCACGAGGCGGGGGAGGTCGTCGCGCTGGTGCGGCGTTTCGTGCGCGAGCGTGTGGTGCCCGCCGAGGCGCGGATCGAGGAGGCCGACGAGGTCCCGGAGGAGCTGCGCCGGGCGGCTGCCGACCTCGGGCTGTACGGCTTCGCCGTGCCCGCCGAGTACGGCGGCCTCGGGCTGACCATGACCCAGGAGGTGCGCCTGGTGATGGAACTGGGGTGGACCACCCCTGCCTTCCGCTCGCTGTTCGGGACCAACAACGGCATCGCGGGGCACGTGCTGCTCGAAGGCGGCACCCAGGCGCAGCGGAAGGAGTTCCTGCCGCGCCTGGCCGGTGGCGAATGGACGGCGTCCTTCGCCCTCACCGAGCCGGACGCCGGCTCGGACCCCGGCGACCTGCGGACCCGCGCCCGGCGCACGTCCGGGGGCTGGGTGCTGGACGGCACGAAACGGTTCATCACCAACGCGCCGTCGGCCGACGTGTTCATGGTCTTCGCGCGGGACGCCGATGCGCCCGGCCTGGGCGCTGACGGGATCTCGGCGTTTCTCGTGCCGGCCGGCACGCCCGGCCTGACGGTCGGCCCGCGGGACCACAAGATGGGGCAGGCGGGAGCGCTCACCGCGGACGTCACGCTCGACGGCGTCACGGTGCCCGAGGACGCCGTCGTCGGTGGCGCGGACGGGGTCGGGAGCGGGTACCGCATCGCGATGCGGTGCCTGGCCCACGGCCGGCTGCACATCGCCGCGCTCTGCGTGGGCATGGCCCAGCGGCTCCTGGAAGAGACCGTCGGCTACGCGAAGTCGCGCCGCCAGTCCGGCCGGCCGATCGCCGAGTTCCAGCTCGTCCAGGCGTTGATCGCAGACTCGCAGACCGACGTCTACACCGGCCGCGCCACGGTCCTCGCCGCCGCCGCCGAGTACGACGCCGCCACCGACCGCAGGTTGGCCCCGAGCGTCGCGAAGTACCACTGCAGCGAACTGGTCGGCCGGGTCGCCGATCGCGCCGTCCAGGTGCACGGCGGCACGGGCTACATCCGCGGGGTCGCCGTGGAGCGCTTCTACCGGGACGCCCGCCTGTTCCGCATCTACGAGGGCACCAGCCAGATCCAGCAGCTCGTCATCGCCAAGCACTCGCTCGCGCGAGACGGTGCCGCTTGACGGCTATGCGCCGTCGTTCACCCGACGATCCGCCGCCGTCGACCTGGCCGGCCGCACCCACTTCTGTTTCTCTGGGTCCCAGAGAGCCTTTTGAAGGCCTTCAAGAGAGCGCCGTCGAGGTCGTGGCCCGCCGCACGTGGCGGGCGATGACGGCGTAGACCGTTCGCGCGGTTTCCTCGTCCCAGTTGTCGTAGCCGTGATCCACGCCGGGGACGTCGATGTGCTCGAGGAGGGCGCCCGACGCCCGCAGACGCTCGGCGTACCGCCGCCCCTCGTCCCTGAGGCGGTCGTACTCGGGCGTGATGACGAGTGCCGGGGCGATGCCCGCCAGATCCGCGGTGTCTGCCCGGCTCGCGGGCGATGCCAGGCGGTCGGCGCGTTCGCGCGGGTCGGGAATGTAGGCGGTGTCGAACATCTCGGCCAACCACGGACGCAGCAGTGGCTTGTCGATCGCCGCCCGCTTGTCCCTCGCGGGGGTCGTGAGGTCGAGCGCCGGATAGTGGAGCGCCTGGAGCGCGATCGGCGGTCCGCCCTGCTCCAGCGCCTGGCGTGCCGCCGCGGCGGCAAGACTGCCACCCGCGCTCTGGCCGCCCACCGAGAGGCGTTCGCCGTCCCAGCCGTGCTCGGCGCCATGCTCGGCCACCCACCGAACGACGTCGAACGCCTGGCGGGGCGGCTCGGGAAAGCGGTGTTGCGGGGCGACGACGTAGTCCACGTTGAGCACGACGACTCCCGCCTCCGCGGCGAGGTATCGGCAGAGCGGGTCGTCCAGGTCCGTCGACGCCATGACGAAGCCGCCGCCGTGGAAGTTGACGTGGACACCAGGCAACTGGTCCTGGTCGGCCGGCAGGTAGACGACGGCGCGGGCCGGGGCGACGGAGGTGGGGATCGTCAGCCGGCGGGTGTTGCGCGGGAGCTCCGGAAACTTCTCGGGCGCAGTCGCCTCGGGGCCCCGCCCGGCTCGCCGGGCCAGCGCACCGAGACGCTGCAACGTGATCGCGGCGACGGATGCCAACCTGGGGCGGGACATGAGGGACATGGACGCCGAAGGTACCCGAACGACGGGGCCGGTCAACCGGCCGGGGCTGCGCCGTCTGCCGAGGTTCGCCCACGTATTCGGTGTGATTCCGGGTCACGGAAACGTTTGAGCACACCGAAAACGTGGGCGAACCCAGGTAGATCGGCCCGGCGGCAGATCGCAACAGCGACGACGTGGCCACGCACCGCTACCAACCGCTCTCCGCGAACTGAGTCGCGTCTGGACCCCGGTTTGGGGTCGAGGCATGACTGAGTCGCGTCTGGACCCCGTTTTGGGGTCGAGGCATGACTGAGTCGCGTCTGGACCCCGTTTTGGGGTCGAGGCACGACTGAGTCGCGTCTGGACCCCGGTTTGGGGTCGAGACGCGACTGAGTCGACGGACCGGCGTCGACGGACCGGCTAGGTCTCGGCGCCGCGACGCGTGGCGCGGCCACGTTTGGCCTCGTACATCCGCTGATCCGCTTGGTGGACCAGCTCATCGACGTCCACGTCGGGATCGTCGCTGGCCGCCACCCCGACGCTGGTGCCCACGCGCACCACCTGCCCGTCCGCGAGCCGGATGGGGCGGCTGACGGCCTCGCGGACCCGCCCTACGACGTCCGACAGGGCGCCGAGCACGCCGTCGGGGCGGCCGGGCGGCATGAGCGCGAGGATGAACTCGTCCCCGCCCAGGCGCCCGGCGACGTCGTCGTCCCGGATGACGTCGCGCAGTCGCTGCGCGGTGCGGACCAGCACCTCGTCGCCGGCGGCGTGACCGATCTGGTCGTTGATCTGCTTGAACCCGTCCAAGTCGCAGAACACCAGGGCCAGGGCACGCTCTCCCTGGCGCACCCGCGTACGCAGACCCGCGACCGCCGTCAGGAAGCCGGCGCGGTTGAGCAGCCCGGTGAGCGAGTCCACCTGCGCCGCGTGGGTGAGCTGGTCCTGCAGGTCCCGCCGCTCGGTGACGTCGCGCAGGTTCATCAGCACCCCGTGGTCCGCGTCCGCATGCGACGGGCGTTTCGCCGTGAACTCGACCCAGCGGACACCTTGTCCCTCGCCCGCCGCCAGCCGTGCTTCCCACCTGCGGGCGAAGTCACCCGGTGCCTCGGTGACCGCCGTCCAGAGAGCGGCGAAGTGTCCCCGGTCGTCGGGCAGGACGACATCCTCGATCGATCGACCGAGGAGGCCGGCGGCGGGAATCCTCAGGACGTCGTCGGCGGCGGGGCTGACGTACGTGAACGTGCCGTCCAGCGTGAGGACGGCGACGACGTCCGAGGAGTTCTGCACGAGTGTCCGGAACCTGTTCTCGGCGTCGGCCAGCTCGGTCATGGCGCGCTCCTGCTCCGCGGTCGCCAACCCCAGGCTCGCCACCGCGGACAGGGCGATCCCGAGCGTGAGTATCCCGGTCAGCAGGGACACGCGCGGCGTGAGCAACTGCGGAACGACGGTCGTGATCAGCGCGAGGTTGGCCACGGAGACGAGCACCGATGCGAGCGCGATGCGCCGCCAGGCGGCGGATCCAGACCACCGTACGTGCGGTATCGCCACGGGCACGGTGAACAACGGCGCCCAGGCACCCAGCCCGGCCACGTCTGCCCACGGCGTGAACACGGCGAGTGCCAGGAGGACGCGCAGCACCGGCCGGTTGTCCAGGCGGCCGCCCCCGATCAGCCGCTGGGGACCCTCCTGGCCCATCACCATGACGGCTACCCATGCGGCGGGCAGCCACCACGGTGCGGGCCATCCCGCCCACCGGACGGCGAGGTTGAACGTCACGCCGACGGCGAGACCGCCGACGGCGACGGCCAGCAGCGACGACTGCGGCAGCACTGGCGTCGTGCTGCGGTCGACGTCCCGCACGCGCCACCGTCCGGCCACTCGCCGATGCTCCCTCCGCCGCCTCCTGCCACCTTTGTCGGTGAGGCGGGGGGTCGGCTTGATGCGTGGGATCCAGTGGGCTGGAATAGCATGATCGACAGTGTTGGGCGCCTGCTCGACGCACGCCGAAAGGACCAGCACCACCCGCCCGGGTGCGCGCGACCACCGCCGGGCAGAACCGGTCACCCGCCGTACGGCCATGCTACGACGTGACTGATACGTCCTAATTGACTCAGGCGCCCGTTTCGGACTAGTTTCCGCTCCGCGAAGCGCGAGTGTGCCGGCAGGGCGTGGAGTTCGCCCGACTCGTCGCGGTAGGCCACGAGTTCCTCACCGGGGTAGCGAAGGGGCCGGGCCGCACCGGCGGGGCGTGCGTGGACGGGTCTCGGTGTGAGGTCGTGGCCGGACGGCCCGCGCATAGGATGTGCGGGCGCCCGACGACGGGAAGGACGAGCGGAAGACCAGGACGAGATGACGACGTACCCGGTCGCGGCGGGAACGTCGCCCGCGCCACCCAAGGCACGGCGACGGCGGCGTGGCGAGCCGCGTCTGCTCCTGCTCGAGGCTGCGCGGGAGTTGTTCGGCAGCCAGGGCTACGCGGCCACGAGCACCCGGGAGATCACCGACCGGGCCGGTGTCTCCGAGACGCTCATGTTCCGTCACTTCGGATCGAAGGCCGGCTTGTTCCGCGAGGCGCTGGCACTGCCGTTCATCGAGTTCATCGAGGATTTCAGCCGCCGGTGGCGTGTGGGCGAGGTCAGCGAGTTGGGCGACGCGGAGCTCGGGCACCAGTACATCGGCGAGCTCTACGACTTGTTCCGCGGCAATCGTGGCCTGGTGGTGATGTTCTGGGCCGGTGACATCTCCCGCGATCACGAGTGGCTCGACATCGGTATGGCCGAGATCGACCAGGCGATGAAGAAGCTGGTCAAGATCGGCAGTGAGGAGACGGCCCGCCGCCAGGGCAGGGCGATGCGGGACCATGCGCTCGCGACCCGGGCGACCCTGGCGATGATCGCGGGCATGGCGGTGTTCGGGGAGTCCTTCTACGGCAAGCGGCGACCCTCCCGCAAGAGAATCATCGAGGAGATCTACCAGTCGGCCATGCATGGTCGACTGCACCGGGACGAGTGAGGCGAGCACTGCTGCCGCAGTGGTGACCACGCCGCGGATCGCACCGTGGTCATGGCTTGACGATGCCGCCCGCTCGCCTGCCCGGCGGAGACGGCTCGGCGCCGGAGTAGCTGGAGTCGTTAGTGAAGTGTGCACTAGCTAGAGCCGTTGCGGAACCCGCGAGCATCGGTTAGCGTCCTGCTCATCGCCAAGGTGGCACTGCTGGGATCGCGGCTCCTCGGTCGGCCGTGCCCGACACCCTCGGTGTGTGCGGTCCGCTGGGCGTCGCCGAGCGGATCGTCCGGTTTCACCTCATCGACAAGACGATTCGACTCCCTTCCCACGGCCATGCTTCAGGGACCGCGGACGCTGCGCATCGTGATCGATGAGCAGGCCCCCCCGCGGTTCAGGGCAGGGATGAACCAGGCGGGACGAGTTGAGGGCAGGGATAGCCGTGTCGGTGGGACGCCAGGCGGAACCGATCAAGCTGGGGATCTTGCAGGACTTCGAGATCCCGCCCGGCACCGCGTACGACCCTCAGCGGGACTTCCTCGACGCCTTCACCCTGGTCTTCCGGGAGGCCAAGGCTGCCGGGCTGCTCGACCGGGACGTCGAACTGGTCGAGCGGAACGCACGCGGCCTGCCGACCGGTTCGGTGAAGTCGGTGCGGGATGCCTACGGCGAGCTCGTCGACGAGGGGTGTCTCGCGATCTTCGGCCCGCACATTTCGGAGAACACGATCGCGATCCGACCCGAGATCGAGCGACGCTTCGAAGTACCGTCGATCAGTCTCTGCGGCGCGGACCAGTGGCTCGGCGAGTGGACCTTCGCGTTGCCGAACGGTTCGATGACCGATGAGCCGATCGTCATCGCCCATCTGGCCGTGAAGGCCGGGGCCAAGACCGCCGCAGTACTGGTCGAGCGCTCGGTGATCGGGCAGCTGTACCTGCGAAGTTTTCGCGACGCCTGCCGAGAATTCGGGCTGCGGATCGTGGCCGAGGAAACCATCCCGCAGACCGGACAGGACATCGTCGAGGCCGTCCATGCCGTGCGCACCTTCACGCCGGACGCCCTGGTGCACCTCGGCTTCGGCTTCGGCGTCATCCGCATCAACGAAGCCCTCGAATCGGCAGGCTGGAACCCGTTGCGCTACCTGGGCACCGCGCTCGAGGACGGCTACTTCTCCGACGAGATCTGGGATGCCTACGTGGGCTGGGTCGGGCTGGAGCAGTACGACGAGGACAACAAGGTCGGCCAGCGGTTCCTGGATCGGTTCGAGGCCGCCTACGGTCGCCGTCCGGAGTACTTCGCGCCCGTCGTGTGCCGCGACGCCGCCGAGGCGTTCGCCCGGGCGTTCGCGGGTGCCGAGCCGCTCTCGCCGGCCGGAGTGCGAGACGCGCTGGAGCGCGTGAAGCTCGTACCGGCCGCCTCGGGGGCGCCCGGAACAACCGTCTCCTTCGGCCAGTGGACGCGCCGCGGCTGGATGGGTCCGGGCTATCTGGTGGCGCGGACGTTCGAGGCCGACCGGAAGACCCACCGTCTCGTCGGGCGATTCGAACCGTGACAGGGCCGAACAAGCCTTCCCGGTGGCGACCACCAGCGAGGTCGGTGCCGCGGTTGCCGCCGCCCGAGCTGGGGTCCGTGGTGTGGCGCCGGTAGACGCCGGATGCCCGCCGCGACGCGCGGGGAATTCCAAGACATTGCTAAGAAAATGATAAGAGAGCGCTAAGAAAGTGCTAAGAAAGTGCGCTCGCAACACTAAATAGAAGCGGTTCCCGACTGGCAACGCGTCCGCCCCGGCGGGCTCGGCCGCTCTGCGCGCGCCGCGCCGTGATCCGCAGCTGGCGCACGTGCGGAGAGCGTCCCGCCTGGTGAGAGCTACGTTTCCGATGCACGAAAATCGTCCTATCCGGACTGGTTGGTCCGTAGTACCATCAGGGATCCTGCGCACCAGACCTGGTACATCGATTCCCTGACTGAGGAGTTCCGGCAGTGATGCCCACGCTCATTCGACGTCCCCGTCCGGCCGCGGGGTTGCTTGCGGCCGTGACGGCCGGCATTACCGCGGTCGCCATCGGCATCCCGTCGTTCGGCCCGCTGGGCGCACCTGCGGCAGCCCAGGCGGCGGCCGCGGCAGCCCCGACGATCACGCAGCCACCGGCTGGCAGCCACGGCTTCCCGTTCTTCAGCGACACGGTGGGCCTGGCCGCCAAAGGTTACGTAGAGCAGGAGTTCTTCATCGGCGGCACCGCGACCGCGTACAAGAAGTCCGGCACGTTCGCCTCGGACGGTAACTGGCGCGTGACGCCGGGCAGCCAGGCCCCGTACAAGACCCGGATGGTGGTCCGGCGCCCGAGCGACCCGGCGAAGTTCAACGGCACCGTTGTGGTGGAGTGGTTCAACGCCACGGGCCAGATCGGCGTGCCGGCGGACTGGGTCACGATGAAGGACGAGTTGCTGCGGTCCGGCTACGCCTACGTCGGCGTTGACGTGCAGAAGGCCGGCATCGACGGTGGCCTGCCGTTCTTCCCCGCGCTCAAGGGCTGGGACGAGGCCCGGTACGGAACCCTGAGCCACCCCGGCGACCAGTACTCCTACGACATCTTCTCCCAGGCGGCGAAGGCGCTGCGGGCCCCGAACGGCCCCAACCCGTTGGGGAACCTCAGGCCGAGCAAGCTGATCGCCCTGGGCGAGTCGCAGTCGGCGTTCCGGCTGACGACGTACGTGGACGCCGTGGCGCCGGTGGCGAAGGTGTACGACGGTCACCTGATTCACAGCAGCTTCGCTGCCGGCGCCCCGCTGGAGGAGTCCCCGGGCGACACCTCCATGCCGAATCCGACCCGGATCCGCACCGACCTGACCGTGCCGACGTTCGTGGTGGAAACCGAGACCGACGTGCCCATGCACCTCGCCGCCAGGCAGCCGAACTCCGCGAGCGTCCACATCTGGGAGCTCGTGGGTACCTCGCACGCTGACACGTGGCTCCTCAACGGCTCGGCGGCGATCGCCGGGCGCACCTACGGCATCACGTTCCCTGGCTTCGGCTGTGGTGACACCGTGGCACCGATCAACGACGGACCACAGCGGTACGGGGTGAACGCGGCGCTGGCCGGGCTCAACCGGTGGATCCGGACCGGACGTGCACCCGCCGCCGCCCCCGACATCACGGTGGCCGCCGGGCAGATCGTGCGCGATCCGGCCACGGGGCTGGCGCTGGGCGGCGTCCGGCTGCCGGACATCTCCGTGCCTACCCGGTCCCTCTCCGGTGCGCGCAGCACATCCGGCCTGGGTGCGATCTGCAGCCTGTTCGGCGCCGTCGATCCGTGGAACGGCGACGGCGACGCGTGGGACCAGCACAACGCTGACGACACGTCCGACCCGGTCGGAAAGCTCGTGCCGGAACCGGATCTCGCCCAGCTCTACCCGACCGGCGCCGCGTACGTCGACAAGGTGCGCGCCGCCGCGGACGCGGCCGTGCTGAATGGCTTCCTGACACCGGGCGACGCCGCAACGATCGTTGCCGCCGCCCGCACCTCACCGACCGCCCGCTGACGCGGCGCCGGTAGGGCACCGCGAGTGCGCGGCGGCGAAGCGATGCTCCGCTCTCGGGAGTGGAATCCGCGTGAGCCGCCGCGTACCGGTCGTGGGTGATGCTGGATACTCGCGGGGTGACGTCGAGAGAGCGCATCCTGGATGCCGCGACGGCCCTGATGGAGCGATCGGGCTTCGAAGCGGTGAACGTGGTGTCGGTGGCGGCGGAGGCGCGGGTTTCCCGGCAGACCGTGTACACGCACTTCGGCAGCCGTGAAGAGCTTCTCTCGCAGGCCATCGCGCGCGTCAGCGCCCGTGTCCTGGATCGGATCGACGCGCTGGTCGCCGGCGAGGAGGACGCCGCCGACTACGTCATCGAGCTTCTGGTCGCAGTGCGGTCGGAGTTCCGGTCGCTGCCACTGCTGAGGTCGCTGTGGTTCGCTGACCGCGGGAGCCCGTTGTTCGACGAGGACTCGTTCGTTCGCGGGACGCCGGTCACCGTGCAGATCCTGGAACAGCCGCTACTGCGGCGTGAGCCCCGGCTGGCCAAGCGTTTCGACGACGTGGTCGAGCTGCTCATGCGGATCGGTCTGTCGATTCTCCTGTTCGACAGCGACCTCATTCGTGCCGACGACGACCTGCGACGCTTTCTGCGCTGGTCGCTGATTCCGCCGATGTTCTCGAATCTCGACGACGCCTGAACCGCCATGTCCGGCACGCCGCTGGGTTGACACCCTGCGGCCTGGTGTCTAGTTTGTAGTGACCGGCATTGCTGAGCAAGTGCTCAGTTCTTCTACAAGGGAGGCCGGTCATGCTCAGAGTTCGCACTGGATGCCAGTTCGCTGGACGATCCGGAACTCTCATCGGTCGGGCTGGTTGCTTTCCCCTGACCATAGCGAATGACACTGGGCCGCAAGGACTTTGGCCCAATCACGTTCGTCGCCGGACGCCAGGGGCGTTCTGACTCGAATCCCTGATATCCCCTCACCTGGAGTATCGGCAATGCCGCCACGAGATCAGCCGATGTAGAACGCTGTCGGGCCAGCGGAGGTATGCCCGACGAGCTGTGCGGCGTCCCTGCTGGGACCTTCTGTCCCGGCGCCGCTTTCACGTTCACCCCGGCATCCGGATCCCTGACCGAAAGGAAGCTCTCGTGATGGACGTCAATCCCGACGTGCTGTCGACCAGGCCGGCCCTCGGCCTCCTGGAGGCAGCGCCGCCGGCACAAGTGACCGGGGGCCATCGATATCGCGAACCGCTGATACGCCGCAGGCCGCGCCGCAGGTCGGTCCTGTTCGGTGCGGCCGGTTTCGCCTTCGCGCTGGCCGCGGCGTTGCCGACGTACGTCTATCCGCGACTGACAGCCTTGCCGGCCGATCCGCAACGGGAGCAGGTCCTGACGGCGACCGACGCGACCGTCCTGCTACCCGACCTCGAGTCGCCGGCGGGTGCCCGGGTGCGGCGAGGCCTCGACGTGGAGATCAGGAACTTCGTGTCCGCCGCCGATCAGGCGATCGGGGACTCGGTGGTGTGGAACATCGCGACGCGCACGTTCGTGAGCGGGCACGGGCTGCTCGATGCGCGGGTGGAGACCGTGTCGCTCGACCGGCACACGGGCGAGGCGACGAATTGTTGCGGCGATCGGTTGCAGACGAGCGAGGCGGACCCCGATGGGGAGCCCTTGGTCCACAGTGGTTACTTCAGTTTTCCGCTGAACGTGCAGAAGCGCGACTATGCGCTGTGGGACATCCAGCTCAGGCGCGCACGAACGGCCCGGTTCCTCGGTGAGGAAACGCGAAACGGTATCCGGACCTATGTGTTCCGGCTCAGGACGCCTCTGACCGCCATCGGATCGATGGAGCTGCCGGGCCCACTGTTCGAGGACGACACCCCGTCGGTGACTGCCACGTCCGAGTACGCCGATACGCGCACGTTCTGGATCGAGCCCAACACCAGTCAGGTCCTGGCCGTTCGTGACCAGGTGACCCAGCAGTTCCGCTACAACGACCACGTCGTGCCGGCGATGAAGGCGGTCCTCACCACGCCCCCGCCGTCGGACCAGGTTCTGTCCGAAGCGCGGCAAGGCTCGCGGTTCCTGCCCTGGGTGCGTGGCCGGGCATCGATCGTGCTCGTCGTCCTCGGTATCGCCGTGCTGGTGTTCGCATTGCGCCGCCCCCGGCCCTCCACGTGAGGGCTATCCAGATGGAGGTGAGGCCATGACGCAGGACGTCATTGAGCCGGAGGACGTCCGGGTGCCGGCAAGGCTGACCGGGCAGTGGGTGGGTCTGTGGTTGGCGCCGGTGTTCGGGGCGATCCTGCTGGTGGCGTTCGCGACGTTCCCGGGGTTCTTCCCGCCGATGTCGCCGCGGCTGTCGGCCCCGGAGGTGGCGGCGTTCTACCGGGAGAACCAGGCGACGATCCGGTTCAGCATGATCGTGTTCAACCTTTGTGGCGTGATGCTGGTCCCGTTCTTCATGGTGATCGTCGTGCAGATGAAGCGGATGGCGACTCCGACGCAGGTGCTCGCCTATGCGTATCTCAGCGCGGTGGTGGGCGGGGTGACGCTGTTCGCGATCGCCGATCTGATGTGGCTCATCGGGGCGTTCCGTCCCGAGCGAGACCCGCAGTTGATCCTGTTGCTGAACGATCTGGCCTGGATCATCTTCACCGCACCCGTGGGCATGACGGTCGCCGCGAACTTCTGCCTCGCCCTCGCGGTGTACTTGGATGCGCATCCGCAGCCGATCTTCCCGCGGTGGACGGCGCCGTTCAGCGTCCTGACGGGGTTGGCGATGACGCCGGCCGTGTGCGGAGCCGTCGTCCAGACCGGCCCACTGGCCTGGGACGGCGTCATCTCCTTCTGGCTGCGGATCGGCGCCTACGGCGTGTTCATCGCGGTCATGTTCTTCGTCCTTCGGAATGCAATCCAACGACAGGACCGCGAAGAGAAGGCTCTCCCATGACGGACACGCTGGCGACAACCAGGACGGGCGGCGGGAGGGTTCCGGCCGAACGGGACGGCGCCGAACACCGCGGCGGCAGGGCCAAGCTCGACCTGTGGATCTGCTGGTGGATCCTGCCGGTCTTCTACAACCTCTTCGGGTTGATCTTCGTCCTGCTGGCGAGGGTCATGCCACCGCCGCGGCCCGACCTGTCCGAGGCCCAGATCGCGGACTTCTTCCAGAGACACGCCACCACCATCCAGATCGGTTTCGGCGTGCTCATGATCCTTATCGGCTTCTCCTGCCTGATCAACGGTTTCGTCGCCTACCAGATGAAACGGATGTCGGTCAGTCCGGCCTTCGCGTACGGCTACATCGCCAGCCTGGGAGTGGGGGCGATTCCGGGCTGCCTGTTCGCGGCGTTCTCGTTCCTGGCCGCAGCCTTCCGCCCCGACCGGGACCCGCAGTTCCTCGCCCTGCTGTACGACATCGGGTTGCTGACGTTCATCGGCTCGCTCGGCTGCTTCGCGACCCAGTACCTGATCCTGGCGATCGCCATCCTGCTCGACAAGAACAAGATCTTCCCCAACTGGATGGCCTACATCGCCATCTGGCAGATCGTCACCGAGATCCTCGCCTCGCCGCTGTTCATCTTCAAGGACGGCCCCTTCGCCTGGGATGGCACGATCAGCTTCTACGAAGGCACCGCAATCTTCGTCGTCTACCAGGTCTGCATCATCGCCCTGCTCCGCAAGGCGGTCGTCACGGCACCACCCGGCGAACGGGTCCAGGATTGACCGGGGACGGATCAATGACCAACGCGGAGCCCGCCGCCACGACGGCCGGTAACCCTGCGCGGCAGATCCCGGGTGACCCGAGCATGTGGGTATTCGTGCTCGGCGACCTGGTGATCTTCTCGGTCTACTTCATCATCTTCATGATCCACCGACAGCAAGAACCGGCGCTGTTCCTGCAATCGCAGCAACACCTCAACCCCACCATCGCCGCTGCCAACACCCTGGTGCTGCTCACCAGTTCCTGGCTCGTCGTGCTCGCCGTCCACGCCACCCGGGAAGCCAGGTACGCGACGGCGGTCAGGTTCGTGCACGCCACCGCGGCCTGCGGCGTGCTGTTCATCGCCATCAAGACGTTCGAATGGATCACCGAGATCAGCGGCGGGTATACCTTCGCCAGCAACAACTTCTTCATGTTCTACTACGTGCTCACCGGCGTGCACGTGGTCCACGTCGTGACGGGCCTGATCGTCCTCGGTGTCGCCCGGCGCGAACTGTTCAAGCACGGCGACCGCGCCGTCTGGGCACTCGAAACCGGCGCCGTCTACTGGCACATGGTCGACCTGCTCTGGATCATCATCTTCGCCCTCGTCTTCGTCCTGAGGTGAGCCATGAGCAATACCCAGCACACCCGCACCCGGACGAGGCCCGCCACGCAGCCCACCCTCGTCTGGGCACTGCTGTCCACGCTCACCGTCGTCACCTGGTGGCTCGGCGCCGAGGGAACACACGGACGGCCCGATCGCAACGTCACCGTCACGATCGCGGTCCTCGCACTCGGCCTCGTCAAAGTGCGCTTCGTCATCCGCCAGTTCATGGAGGTCCGCACCAGCCCACGATGGCTGCGCCACGCCACCGACACCTGGCTGCTCCTCCTCGGCTTGTCGCTCGTGGCCCTCTACCTCGCCTGAGGCGTGCAAGCGTCCACCTTCCGGGTCGGGTCCGGCAGGCCGGTCTGCTCAGCCGCCGCGACCGCCGCGATGCCGGCCCCCGCACGGGAAGACGGCAGCCATCAGTCCGGTTGGGGCAGTCATGCCAGTCGAGATCGGCGTGATCCTGCCGACGTCCACCCTGATCCGGAGCGGCGATCCTGGGCGACATCAGGTCGAGTGCGCGCTACGCCGAGGATCTCGGGCTCGGCTCGGTCTGGTCGACCGATCATCTGGTGGCCAGTGCCCCGATGCTGGACAGCACGACCGTTCTCGCCACCGCCGCGGCGGTGACCGAGCGGATCAGGGTCGGCTACGGCGTCATGCTGCTCGCGCTTCGGCCGGTCGCCTGGTCGGCGAAACAGATCAGCAGCCTGCAGCACCTGTCCGGAAATCGGGTCATCCTGGGCGTCGGTACCGGTAACCCGGCGCACGGTGACACCGGCTGGCGTGCCGCCGGTGTCTCTTACGCCGATCGCGGCGGCATCACCGACAGGGCACTGCAGGTGCTTCCGGCGCTCGTCACCGGACGACCCGCGAGGCTCGACGACGACCTGGAGGTCACGCTGGAGCCGGGATCTCCCATGCCCCCGGTGCTGATCGCCGGCAACGGATCCAGAGCGTTGAGGCGAGCGGCGGCCTACGGCGACGGCTGGATCTCCATCGGCCTGTCACCTCAAGACCTTGCGAGGAGCGCCGGGGAGTTGGCCGATCTCGCCGCCGGATACGGCCGCCCGGCACCACCGGCGACGGTTGTCGGCCCGGTCGTGGACAAGGACCCCGGCCGTGCGGCCTCGCAACTGGCTGCGTATGCGGACGCCGGCGGGGAACGGGTGATCCTCCCGCCGACGGGGGCGGACTGGAAGCGCGACTACGAATACGCCGCCGACGTGCGTGCCGCGCTGACCTGAGCCTGCCGGTGGCGGACACCCAGGGCTCAAAGTCCTCATAGGACTCGAAGCGCCAGCTGGTTGCGCCGTACGGCTCGCCGTTGGCGACCCCGGCGGCGCCGGCCATCCGGATTTCTGCTGGGACGCGGGCGGCTCGCACGGGTCGCCACCCCACTCGGCGTAAGTCGGCTGACAGCGATGTCGTAAACGGTTTCGGGGCAGTTTTGCTGAGTCGGGTGGCGATGCGCCCGTGGTCGCCATCCGCCGTTGGGCATTCAGCCGGGTTTCAGCGCCACGTCAGCCCCCGTCGCGATGCTGACGCAGCGACAGCACGACCCAACCGAGTGCACGAGGGGGAACGTGCGCATGTCCAGCTTCACACTCCCAGATCCGCGCGGGTACGCCGATGGGTCGGGCTACCCGCTGCCGCCGCGGCCGCCGCGGCCACCGCGGTTCTCGCCGGAGCCGGCCCGGCGCAGGCCGACGACACCCTGCCCACACTCACCTCGCTCACGGTGTCCGCGACGTGCGTCGATGCGACATATGCAGACGCACATCACCGTGATGATGTCGGTGAGCGACCCCGATGCCACGGGCGTCGGCACCGGCGACGTCATCGCGCACGGGCCCGAGCGCGGCTACAACCCATCCGGGCGTCTGGCGCAGGTCGGCGGCACCGCCACCAACACGCAGTACCGGGCGGACATCACGCTGCCTCGCCCAGCAGGGCGCAGTCGGCATGGTTGAGCGTCTCCGAAGGAGGAGGCCCTCGAGGCGGGGGTGATACAGGCAAGATGTCCATCTCCCACTCTTTTCGGCGGCGGGTCACAGCGAAGCGGTGGAGAACCAGGGTGATCCCGATGGCCGTCACGCCACCGTCCAAGGGATCGGGCGGCGGTGTGAGCGATCGACTCCGGTCGGGTCCGATATCGACCGAAGCATCATGGTCGGCCGGAACGGCTGCGTGGTCGGCTGGCTGCCATGACGGCACCGCTCGAACCGACCGCACGGCGCGGCCCCGTGACCGACTCGCCGGCGACGGACCGGCCCCAGCCGACGTCCCTCACGTCCCGTGCACTTGGGCCCGACCTGGCGCGCGGTTTCATGCTGCTGTTCATCGCCCTCGCCAACTCGCACTACTTCCTGCGTGGCCCGTCGATCCTCGGCGGCTACCCACAGGACGGCACCGGGCTCGACTCGGCGGTCGTCTGGCTGATCTCGACCTTCGTCGATGGTCGCGCGTTTCCCATGTTCGGGGTTCTGTTCGGGTACGGCGTCGCCCAGATCGCCCGCCGGCACGAGGCGCACGGGCCACGGGCCGTGCGGCGGATGCTGTGGCGGCGCAGTCTCGTGCTGATCGTCGTCGGGTTCCTGCACGCCCTGCTGCTCTACGCCGGGGACATCCTGGCGGCCTACGGCGTGCTGCTGCTCGTTGGGGCCTGGCTGGTGCGCTGGAAGGACCGTTGGCTCCTGCTGACGGCCCTGCTGTTCTTCGTGCTCACGGCCCTGCCCGGTGGAGCCTCGTTGACCGTCAGCACCGACGGCCCGGACGCCACGATGCTTCCCCCCGACGTGCTCACCATGCTCGCCAACCGGCCCGTGGTGTCCCTCGCCATCGCAACCCTGGGTCCGATCGGCTTCATGTGCCCGTTCGCGATCGGGCTCTGGGCGGGGCGCCGGCGAATCCTGGAGCAGCCGGAGCGAAACCTGACCTTGCTGCGTGTCACGGCGGCAGTGGGGATCGGTGCCGCGGTTCTCGGTGCCCAGCCGATCTCGTTGTCGCTCGCCGGCGCGGTGTCGACGCCGGATCGGCCGACGCTCGAGCTGCTCGGCTCCATGCACGACGCGACGGGGATCCTGGGCGGCCTGGGGTACGCCGCCCTGATGTCGGTCATCGCCGCACGGTTCCGGGCGCGCCGTCCCCGGCCGGTGGTCGACGCGATCGCTGCCACCGGCCAGCGGTCGATGACCTGCTACCTCTCCCAGTCGGTGGTCTGGGCCGCCGTCTTCACCCCGTTCCTGCTCGATCTCTCCGGCGTCCTGACCATCACCACGACGGCGCTCCTCGCCGCGACTACCTGGCTGGCCACCGTCGTGCTGGCCGACTGGATGCGCCGGACGGGTCGCCGCGGGCCGTTCGAGGTGCTGATCCGGCGAGTCACCTACCGGCAGCCGTGGCGGCCAGGGACGGGACCCGGCCGGATCAGCCCGAGCCCGAGCCGTACGGACGCGTGATGATCTCGTGTGCTCTGACGTCCCGCCGACTGAGTCGCGTCTAGCCCCTGTTTGGGGGTCCGGACACGACTGAGTCCACGGACTGCTCACCCGGCTCGAGGCCCGGTCAGATCGTGGCGATCTCCTCGACGGAAGCCGACGACGCCAGCGTCATCCGCTCGAGCCACGCCTTGGCCACCGCCAGCTCGTCGCCCGTGAAGCCCGCGGAGAGGCGCTCCTCCACGGCTTTGACGGCGGGGCGGGCGGCGGCCAGCCGCGCGGCTCCGGCGTCCGTGAGGAAGATCTGCTGGGAGCGGCGGTCGCGGGGGTGCCGGCGGCGTTCGATGAGGCCGGCGCGTTCCAGGCCGCCGAGCATCTCGTTCGCCGACTGACGGGCGGTGGAGACCGCGCGGGCGACATCGGCGACGGACTGACCGGGCGCCAGCTCAAGGATTATCAGCGACGCGAACTGTGCCACCGACAGATCGTGCTCGGCCAGCGCCTCGGCGACCACGCCGCGCATACTCAGCCAGGCGTGACGGACGAGGAACGTCATGCAGTCCTTGCCGTCCGTCGGAACGTTGTCGGGCACGGCGTCATCGTCCCACACTCCATTGACAGGTCCCTGACGTACTGTCATCGTTCACCCCATGACCGTCAGGGACCCGTCAATCTCAGTGGCCCGCGATCGTCGCGTGCTGTCGGCCCTCGTCGTCTCGGCGGTGCTGATCTGGATCGACACCACGATCCTCGGCATCGCGCTCCAGCACCTCTCCGATCCCGTCTCAGGGCTCGGCGCGACGCCGGGCGAGCTGCAGTGGGCCGTGGGCGCCTATTCCCTGATCTTCGCGACCGCGCTGTTCGCCGCGGGCGCCCTCGGCGACCGGTACGGCCAGCGGACCGTGCTGGTCGGTGGCCTGCTCACGTTCGCCGCGGCGTCCGTCTGGGCGGCATGGTCGCCGGACGCCACGCAACTTGTGCTGGCGCGAGGGTTGATGGGCCTCGGCGGTGCGATGATCATGCCGACGTCGATGGCCATCATCGGCGCAACCTTTCCGCCGGAGCGCCGGGCCGGGGCGATCGCGGTCTGGTCGGCGTCGAGCGGGTTCGGTGTCGCACTCGGCCCGCTGCTCGGCGGGGTCCTGGTGGACCGCTTCTGGTGGGGTTCCGTGTTTCTGATCAACATCCCCATCGTCGCGCTGGCGCTGGCGGGGATCCTGCGGTTCGCGCCCAATCCCCGCCCGGCCCTGCGCCGCCGCCTCGACGCCCCGGGCCTGGCGCTGTCGACCTCCGGCCTGGCCGCGCTCGCCTACGGGCTGATCGAGGGCGGCCAGGACGCCGACTGGGCCAGGACCGAGGTCTGGCTACCCATCGCCGCGGGTGTCGCCCTGCTCGCACTGTTCATCGTGGTCGAGTGGCGGACGGCGGAGCCCAGCTTCGACCCGCGGCTGTTCCGGGACCGGCGTTTCGCAGCGGGGAACGCGGCCCTGGGTGCGCTGTTCTTCGGGATGACCGGCCAGATGTTCTACAGCAACTTCTACCTCCAGGGTGCCCGCGGGATGAGCGCTCTCGAGACGGGTCTGCTGTTCCTGCCGAGCGCGGCCGGCGTCATGGCCGGCTCCGGGCTGGGCGCGCGACTGGTGCCCCGGTACGGCGTCGGCGCCGTCTCCGGCACCGCCTTCGTCGTCGTCGCCGGGACCTTCGTCGCCAACCTCCTGTTCGGGCTCCACACCTCGCTGGTCTGGTTCGCCGCGCTCGGAGCGGTGACCGGGACGGCGATCGGCGCCGCGATCGCGCCCACCGTTGCGGCCGTGCTCGCCGTCCTGCCCATGGAGCGGATGGGTGCCGGGTCGGCGGTCAACAACACGGTTCGCCAGGTGGGCAGCGTGCTCGGCATCGCGGTGCTCGGGACCGTCCTCACCGCCGCCTACCGCGACCGGATCGGGCCGGCGCTGGAGGGCCTCACGCCGCAGGTCCGGACGGCGGCGGGATCGTCCGCGGAGCAGACCCGGTTCCTGGCGTCCACGCTCGGGCGGCCGGATCTGGCCGCCGACGCGGACCACGCCTTCGTCGGCGCGATGCACGTGACCGCCGTCGCCGCGGGACTGGTCGCGCTGGCGGCCGCGGTCCTGCTCGTGATCGCCTTCCGCGTCCGGCGCCCCGCGACGGAGGCGGGTCCCGCTTCCGCTTCCCCTGGCGCCGAGCCGGAGCTGGCTACGGAAGCGGTGTGACCAGGCCGGGAAGGCGCTCGCGCCGGCGTCCGGCGCATCGTCGTCACGTCGATCATCGGCCTCGAGAAGTTCACCGGGCTACCAGGCCGCGAAGCCGGTGCACGAACAGGTGGCGCCGGCGGGCCCGGTTCCCGTCCGCATCCTGCGCGCCGCGCAGTTCCACGAGTTCGTCCGGGAGCTCGTCGTATGGGGCACGCGGGGCGAGGTGGCGTACGAGCCCTGGTCGGGCACCGCGTCTGCCCGTACGCGACCCGATCCCGGTCCGACTTGGGCGCTGGCGCCCGATACGGTGGCTCGACGTGAGCACAACCGGCCAGGATGCGAGCAACGTCACGATCGAGCACCCGATGGCCGCGCCGTCCGGCCGGCCGAGGCGGCGGGGGCTTCTCGCTGCTGCACTGATCGTGGGTCTGACGGTGAGCGCCATCGGTGCCGGTGCCTTCTGGGGCCTGCCGAACTACCGGCCCGGGCTGCAATCCGGGGAGCGGTACGGCGTCGACGTCTCCAACCACCAGGGACGCATCAACTGGAACCAGGTGGCGGACGACGACGTCTCGTTCGCGTACATCAAGGCGACGGAGGGGCAGGACTTCGTCGACCGCAGCTTCGCGACGAACTGGCGGGAAGCGGCCGCGTCCGGAATCCCGCGCGGCGCCTACCATTTCTTCACCCTTTGTTCGCCCGGTGTGGCGCAGGCGGAGAACTTCCTGAAGGTCGTGCCCACGTCGTCCGACGCTCTCCCGCCCGCGGTGGACCTCGAGTTCTCCGGCTGCGGCCGGCGTCCCACGGCGGCGGAGTTCACCCGCGAGTTGCGCGCCTTCGTCGCAACGGTGGAGCGCCGTACCGGCCGGCAGGTCGTCATCTATGCGATCGACAACTTCGAGAACACGTACCCGCTGGCCGGGTTGGAGGAGCGGGGACGCTGGGAGCGGCGGCTGTTCCGGCGGCCGGAGACCGACGGCTGGACGGTGTGGCAGGCCTCCCACCTCGCGACGGTGGACGGCGTCGAAGGCGGCGTCGACCTGGACATCGCCCGCGTCGACAGGTTGCAGCGGCCTTGAGGCGGGTCATTCCGGCGGCTGGAGACCGGCCGGTGGTGTGACGCCGCAGTGGTGAGGTTTCTCAGCCCGGACCAGTCGAACGCGCGGGCGTGGTCGGGGGCGCTCACCGCGCCACCAGTTGCGGCGCTTCGCAACCCGACTCGGCAAAACTGTCCAGAAAGCGTTTACGACATCGCTGTCAGGCGACTTTGGCTGAGTGGGGTTGCGACCGCCGGAATGCACCGCCGTGGCGTGCTTCGCACTCTTTCGCCACGTTGCACGTCTCGGCGTCGGGTCCAGCGGGGCAGAGGCGAAGACGAGAAGCCGTATGAAGAGAAGCGGACTCGTGCCGTCCGTTGCTGTGCGTTTCCTGTCCGGCGGGAATGCGTTGGATCTACGCTGCGAGCCATGTCGGAGGACACCTACACGGTGGAGCGGTCGGCGACGATCGACGCCCCACCGGAGCGCATCTACGAGCAGATCGTGGATTTCCGGAAGTGGACACAGTGGTCGCCCTGGGAGGACCTGGACCCGGACTTGCAGCGCACCTACGCAGGTCCGGACACGGGCACCGGCGCCGCGTACGCCTGGTCGGGCAACCGGAAGGCCGGGCGCGGCCGGATGGAGATCGCCGAGGTCGCCGCTCCGTCCTCGGTGCGGATCGACCTGACGTTCGAGAAGCCGTTCAAGGCGCGCAACCAGATCCTGTTCATGATCGAACCCGAAGGCTCGGGCTCACGCGTGAAGTGGCTGATGATGGGCCGGAAGACCTTCACGACCCGGGTGATGGGCGTGTTCACGTCGATGGACAAGATGGTCGGCCCCGACTTCGAACGGGGGCTGGCCCGGCTGAAGGCGACTGCCGAAAAGCCGTGATCTGAGGGCTCGGGCCGCGAAATCACCCGTTCGGGCGCTCAACCCGCACCCCGCCGGCGTCGACACACGCACCAGAGGCCTATCAGCGGCAGGAAGCCGGGGGCCTCAGCATGGAGGCGGAATGAACGTGAATGGAGTCACGCCTGCGGTGTACGTCGCGCCGCAGTTGCTCGCTCCCCTGGTGCCGAGCAGTACGGAGCCCATCGCGATGCTGCTCGCGACGCGGCCCGACCTCAACGAGGCCACCGCTCATCAGCACGCGGCGGTGGCGCAACAACCGGCCCAGCCCGGACCCGACCCTGATCCAGATCCCGGGGGGCATGTCGACGTCTACGCCTAACGCGGCTGCGCCCTCTTCGGCGCGAGTCCTTCCCGTCGGCCGACACGGAGTGGGTATGAGCCGGCGGGAAGGAGCGCGCGTCAGGCGGGCCGCTGGAGCGGTGTCACGGCCTCGTCGTCGCCCTTCGCACGGCGGGACGCCGGATGCTCGACCAGCGCCAGGACCCGGGAGGCCATGAACCGGGCGGTGCGCACCGGCGTCCCTCCGCGCGTGGTCTCTGTGACCTCCACGACGCCGCGGCCCTGGCTGACGTCGACCCGGCGGCCGGCCCGCGTGGCTTCGATCTCGTAGGTCCGCGTGGACCCGCCGGCGTCGATAACAATCTCGACTCGGTCGCCCTTCATGGCGCCCCACCTTCCGTGCGCCGGGTGCGCCGAGGCGGCGCCGCAAACCCGGCCCGAAGGAACAACGCCCGACGGAGCGTGACGCATCCCAGTCCGGGCACGCTCGCGCACGGCAGGTGGGTGAACCGGGGTGTCCGTACCCGGACGTTCCGGCGTAACGTACGCGGGCGTGCCGGCTCACGCCGCGGCCGACGTCCACTCGGCCCGAACGGATGCGGGAAGGGGTCAGCGGATGCGCTCGAGCCGGGTCCGGCGTGCCGGACGGCGGCAAGTTTCCGGCGCCCTCCTTCTCGCCTCCGTGGGCGCGCTCGCGCTCGGGACGGCGGTGCCGGCCGCGTCGGCCGAACCCGCGGCGGCGGCGTCGAGCTGGAAGGCCCGGCGGACGATCCAGTTCACCGGCTCGGACCTGCCCAAGGGCTGCGGGGCCTACGGCGGCCCCTACACGGGCGGGAAGAGCTACTGGCAGCCGGACGACGTCAAGGTCGCCGGCGGCCTGCTGCACCTGCGGCTGCGCAAGCGGACCAAGGGCGCCTACCCGTACACCTCCGGCGGCGTCGGGTGCTGGGACCTGCCACAGACGTACGGGCGCTACGAGGTGCGTGCGCGGGTCCCGGCCGGGCGCGGCATCGACAGCTACCTCACGCTGTCGCCCAGCGAGGGCGGCGTGAACTCCTGGACCGGCATCGAGCTGCTCGCTCCCGGACCGGAGACGGCGTACGTGACCAACGGGTATGGCGCTGCGTCGGAGAGCGTGCAGGTCGTCGGCCAGTACGCGAACCGGTTCCACAACTACGTCATCGAGTGGGCGCCCAAGCTCACGCGGATCTCCGTCGACGGCAGGGTCCTCTTCAGCTCCACGAAGTCGTTCAAGGGCGCCCGGTGGCCGAGCCTCGTGGTGACCAGCGGGGACGGGCTCACCGGCGTCCCGGACGCCGGTACCCGGCTGCCCGTCGAGTTCCAGGTCGACTCCCTGAAGATCTCGACGTTCACCGGCGTCGCACCCGTCGTGCGGCCCACTCCCGTCGTGTCCGGGCCGTCGGCGGCGCCCATCGCGGGCGGGCGGGTGCTCGCGGCACCGTCCGTGTCCGCTACGCCGCCGGCCGTCCCGGCGACCGGCGTCCTCACCGACTCGGCCAGCACGCTGCCCGGCGGTGTCTGGCCGTGGCTGCTGGGCGGGAGCCTGATCGCCGTCCTGGCCGTGGTGGGGCTGGGCCGCGGCACGCGGAGGCACGACGAAGACCAGGAAGCGGACGAGCACCGCGCCCGGGGCCAGCGGCGCGCGCGGGAAGCGGCCCCGGCAGTCGAGGATCGGCCGGCGGGGGATCGGCCGGCGGAGGACACGGGCGTTGCAGATCCCTTCCCCACGGCCCCGCCGCGGGTCGGGGCCGGTGATCGGGCGGGCACCCGGGGCGGTCTGATCGAGTGGGGCGGCGAGGACCGCGCGATCGACTGGGAGCACCGCGGCTAGTGGTCTGATTGTGCTGAGAGCCTGTTTTGGAATTCCGCGCCGTCGAACCACGCCGACTATGTGGGCGAACCTTGGCAGCGCCGCCCGCCCAATCAGCGCCGCCCGCCCAATCAGCGCCGCCCAATAGGCGCCGCCCGCCCAATAGGCGCCGCCCGCCCAATAGGCGCCGCCCGCCCAATAGGCGCCGCCCGCCCAATAGGCGCCGCCCGCCCAATAGGCGCCGCCCGCCCAATAGGCGCCGCCCGCCCAATAGGCGCCGCCCGCCCAATAGGCAGAGCGGCGGCGCTCAGGAGTCCCCGGTGCGGATCCGGCGTCCGCTCGACGACACCCTCACCGGCTGGTCGACGAGGTACACGTAGGGCCCCACCTGTTTACGCCCCACCGGCGAGTAGCTGATCCGGAACGAGTCCGCGGTCGACTGCCCCACGTGCACGTTCAGGCCGTAGCAGCCGATCTCCGGGCACCGAGCCAGCCCGACGACCGCGGGCACGGACCACGGCCCCCAGGGGTTCTGGGCCACCCAGAGCAGACCGTGCTGGCCGAAGTGACCTGCCTCGGTGTCCGCCATGACGAACGCGTTCACGGCCGGCACCCACACGATCGACGGGCTGTTCCCCGGCCGGTTGGCGCCGAAGCTCATGCGCTGGCGGTCCGACGCGGAAGAACTCCACCCGCTCCCGTTCCACCATCGGTAGTTGGACCGTGACGCGAGACCCTCCGGCGTCGTCCGCAGCGAGTAGCACTGGAGCTCCTCGCACAGCGTGAAGTACACGTAGCCGTCGTGGTAGACGGGCGCACCCACGGCCCCGATCTCAGGCGTCCAGATGTCGTCGGCGATCCGGCGCGCCGCGTCGCCCGCGACGAACCGCTGGGCACCGCCGTAGCGGTACTCGAACACCCCCGCGCCACGGAACGTGATCTTCAGCGGCTTCAGGACGATGTCGTACTTGGCGTAGCTGATGATGATGCGCCCGTCGGGCACACGGGTGGAGCCCGTGGGCCAGACGGCGGTGTAGCTGACGCCGTCGGCCTGGTCGCGCTTCTCGTCAGGCTGGCGGGGCAGGAACTCCGCCGGAGTCCGGTCGGCGTTCACGGAGTAGTTGAGCTGGAGCGGAACCTTCGGATCGGTGATCGCGGCGGCCGACGAGACGAAGAACTTGGGCTTGGCCCGCTGGCGCAGGGTGTCGGCGAAGATGTAGAGCGTCCGGCCGTCGGCAAGCGTGATGGACGAGCCCTCGTCCTGCCGGACGTCCGCGCCGAGCGGGGACAGGCCGGCGAGCTGCGCGCCGAAGAACGGCCCGGTCGGAGCCTTCACCGTGCCGCCGGGGGCGTTGGGCGTCCCCGGCTGAGGCGGTGCCGGGCTCGTCGGCGCGGCGGGCGACGTCGTGCCGGGTGACGCCCCGGCACGTGACGCGCCCCCTGATGACCCCGTGGCTTGCCGGATGGCGCCGGAACCGGGCAACGAGGAGCCGCTGACGGCAACGCATCCCGCCACCATCGATAGCAGCAGGACGGCGGTGATGATCGCGGCCGGAGTCGCTTTGCGGATCTTCGAAACGCCGAATCTCATCCCGCCCCGAACCTCCGACATCCTTCGCGAAGGTCAGACTGTAGCGCGTTGTCCGGATTGTGACCTTCGGTGATCTGCCGACTACCCGCCGGTAGCGACGGGTGTTTGAGCCGGGCTGTTCGTGCCATCGGGCAGGGGGCAGGGGAGGGCGTTCAGGTCGCGGCGCGCCGTCGTCAGGTCGGGGCCGACGGCCGTGCCGAGAGTGCCGCCCGCCGCGAGGGGCATGAGGACGGCGCCGCCGTGCGTGGCGGCCGGACTTGCCGGGGGCACCTCCCGGCCGCCAGGGCCCGGGGAATCGTCCCCGATTGCATGATCGACGCCGATTTCTGAGATGACGGCGCGCACGGGCCCGATGAGCGGTACCGGGGCGAGAAGCTCGGAGCGCAGGGTGTGGCGCAGGAGCGGGACGCCGTCCCGGGTGACCACCGTGCGGCCGCGCCAGGTGCCGCCGGCCTCGCCGCTGCGTCCCAGCACCACCTCCTCGAGCAGCCGCAGCCGCGCCGAGCCCGCAAGGGCGACCGTGGTCAGGGTGGTGAGGTCGGCGCCCGCGCACACGATCGTGGGCTGCGGCGCGAGGTCGAGGTGGCCGCCGTCATCGACGTCGGCGCGGATCCGGATGCGGGACGCCGACTCCCGCGCGCCCGGCAGGACGATCGTCGCGGCGCTGCCGCGCACGTGCAGCCGCGCATCCGGGCCGACCCGGATCAGGATCTCGATCTCGTCCCCGCCGAGTGGTCCCGCCGCCGTCCCGACCAGGTGCACGCGTCCCGGTCCGGTGTGGCGGACGGCGAGGTGGCCGCCTGCCCGGACCAGGGGCAGGATCGTCGCGTCGCCGCGGCGCTCGGCGACCAGCTCGACGGTGGTCCGCACTACGCGCGGGCGGACGCAGGGGTCGCGGGCGCGCGCCCCGCCTGCGCCAGGACCCAGTCCGCCACCACACGCGCCGAGGGATCCTCACGCAGCGAGGTCAGGACCACCGGCCGGTCGCCCCGGACCCGCCGCGCGTCACCCTCCATCACGGCGAGGTCGGCACCCACCAGCGGTGCGAGATCGGTCTTGTTGATGACCAGGAGATCGGCGCCGGTGACCCCGGGCCCGCCCTTGCGTGGCACCTTGTCACCGCCGGCGACGTCGACGACGAACAGCTGGACGTCGACGAGGCCGCTGCTGAACGACGCTGTGAGGTTGTCGCCGCCCGACTCGACCAGCACGAGGTCCAGGGGCGGGAGCCGCTCGACGAGGTCCTCGACGGCGTCGAGGTTCGCCGTGATGTCGTCGCGGATCGCCGTGTGCGGGCAGCAGCCGGTCTGGACGGCGGCGATGCGCTCGTCGGGGAGGACGGCACTCCGGCGCAGGAAGTCCGCATCCTCGGTCGTGTAGATGTCGTTCGTGACGACGGCGAGCGAGAGGCGGTCGCCGAGGGCGCGGCAGAGCGCGGCGACGAGCGCCGTCTTGCCGGATCCCACCGGCCCGCCGATCCCGACGCGCAGCGGGCCGTGGTGCTCGCGGCGACCGCCGGCGAGGTGGACGTGCGGGTCGTCGCCGGGCACGTCGTGCGGGACCGCGTGGGTGCGGACCAGGTCAGGACGCAAAGAGACGCTCCTCGAGTGCGGCGTGTCGCTCGGCCAGGAGGTCGAGCAGGGGGTCCGAGTCGTCGGGCAGGTCGTCGGGCAGGTCGTCGGGGACGCCGGTCGCGGCCTCGCCCGCGACCTGCTCGATGGCGTCGCCGAGGCGCAGCGTCATGGCGGCCACCGCGAGCGGGTCGAGTGCCAGCAGGCGCTGCGCCGCCGTCGCGGGACCGCTGACGGCGAGGTACGCGGTGGCGAGCGCGGCGCCGTCCGGCC
>NZ_CDWTMG010000033.1:24696-32668 GCF_977945845.1 Frankia sp. CcMO1 | reverse complement strand
CGTGGGCGCCGCGCCCGGTGCCGGCCGGGGGTGCCGGGAGCTCAGGGCGAGCCAGAGCCGCAGCGCGGCGACCCACATCACGGTCGCCCCGGTCATGTGCAGGGCGACGAGGAGGGCGGGAACGCCGAGGAAGTACTGGGTGAATCCGATCGCGGCCTGCGCGAGGACGGTTCCGACCAGGGCGAGGGAGGTCCTCCTGGCCTCGTCGGGAGCCTCGGCGACCCGCACCGCGAACGCCATGGCCGCGACGAGCCCGACCAGCAGCATCGCGCCGTCGGCGTGCAGCTGGGAGACGTTGACGAGGTCGAACCCGAAGCGGGCCGGATGATCGCTGTCACCGCTGTGCGGCCCGGCGCCGGTCACGACCGTGCCGAGGACGAGCACCCCCGCCGAGACGACCACCAGCAGGCGCGCCAGCCATCGCAGCGCGGGACCGACCCCCGGGGTGGTCGCCGCACCCGCGTCCTGGCGGGCCCGGTGGTCCAGCAGGACCGCGTTCCACAGCAGGACCATGGAGAGCAGGAAATGGGCGGCGACGGTCGCCGGGTGCAGCTTCGTCAGGACGGTGATCCCGCCGAGCACGGCCTGTCCGAGGAAACCCACCCAGAGGCCGAAGGACAGCAGCCGAAGATCGCGCCGCCGTCCGCCGCGCAGGCGGAGCGCGACCAGCGGGGTGATCAGCGCCACGAGGCCGACCACCAGGCCGACGACCCGGTTGCCGAACTCGATCGCTCCGTGCAGGGCGTATTCTGAGTGCGGCACGAACGAGCCGTCCCCGCACTGCGGCCAGGTCGGGCAGCCGAGACCGGAGCCGGTCAGGCGGACCACGCCGCCACTCACCACGATCAGTGACAGCAGGACCACGTTGAGCGTGGTGAGGAGCCGGAAGGCGCGAAGGCTGATCAGCGGCAAACTCCGACGCTCTGTAGAAGCTGGCACGACTGCCATGGTAACGCCCTGTCCGGCGCGGGCCGCTCGGATCCTTCTCCGCTGGTCGGATGGTGCCTGCCGGCCAGATGGTGCCTGCCTGCCGGCCGGATGGTGCCCGGTGACCGGACGGTCCCGGTGTCGGCTCTACTCCCAGCGGAAGGTGCGGGCGGCGAGCGCCAGACTCGCCACCGCCCAGGCCGCGAGCACGATCAGGGTACGCGCCCCCGGACCGTCGCCCTCGGCGAGGACGGCCCGCAGCCCGTCCGACAGCGCCGCGGTCGGCAGCACCTCGGCGACCGCCCGCAGCCAGCCGGGAAGCTTCGACAGCGGGAACACCACCCCGCCGATCAGCAGCAGCACCAGGTAGACGCCGTTGGCGGCGGCGAGCGTCGCCTCGGCCCGCAGGGCTCCGGCCATCAGCAGGCCGAGCCCCGAGAACGCGGCCGTGCCCAGGACGAGCAGCGCCAGCACCGCCGGAACCCCGACCGGCCCGCCGGTCGGGTCCCAGCCCAGCGCGAACCCGACCACCACCAGGAGCACCAGCTGGATGACCTCGACGGCGAGCACCGCCAATGTCTTGCCGGCGAGTAGGACCGCGCGGGGCAGCGGGGTCGCCCCGAGGCGTTTGAGTACGCCGTAGGAGCGTTCGAAGCCCGTCGCGATCGCCTGCCCGGTGAAGGCGGTCGACATCACGGCCAGCGCGAGCACCCCGGGGACGAGGAAGTCCACCGGCCGCTCGGTGGAGCTCGGCAGCACGTCGACGGCGATGAAGAAGGCCAGCAGACCGACCGGGATGATCAGGGTGAGCAGGACGGACTCGCCGCGCCGTAGGGTGAGTACCAGCTCGAGTCTGGTCTGTGCCGCCAGCATCCGGGCCCGCGACGCGGGCGCCGGAGCCGGGCGCAGATCGAGCAGCGGGACGCCGGTCATGAGCGCAGCTCCGATCCGGTCAGTTCCACGAAGACGTCCTCCAGCGTGCGTTGTTCGACCCGGAGATCCTCTGCCAGGATGCCGTTACCCGCGCACCAGGCGGTCACCGCAGCGAGCAGTTGCGGGTCGACCGTGCCCTGCAACAGGTAGTGCCCAGCCGGGCCCTCCTGCGCGGTGGTGCCGTCGGGCAGCGCGAGCAGCAGCCGGCCGAGATCCAGCCCGGCGGGGGCCCGGAAGCGCAGCTGCCCCTCGGCGCCGCCCCGGGTGAGCTCCGCGGGGGAGCCGACCGCCACCACCCTGCCGTGGTCGACGATGATCACCTGACCGGCGAGCCGTTCGGCCTCGTCCATGGCGTGGGTGGTCAGCACGACGGTGACCCCGGCCGTGCGCAGCTCCTCGACGAGCTCCCAGGTGTCCCGCCGGCCCTGGACGTCCAACCCGGCCGTCGGCTCGTCGAGGAAGACCAGCTCCGGGCGGCCGACCACGGCCATCGCCAGCGACAGCCGTTGCTGCTGGCCGCCGGAGAGCCGGCGGAACGGGGTACCGGCGGACCCGGTCAGCTCGAGCCGGTCCAACAGCGCCGCGGGATCCAGCGGGTGGCGGTAGTGCGAGGCGACGAGGCGCAGCATCTCGCCGGCGCGGGCGCCGGGATACATCCCCCCGGACTGCAGCATCACCCCGACCCGGGGGCGCAGGGCAACGGCGTCCGCCCAGGGGTCGAGCCCGAGGACCCGCACCTCGCCCGCGTCGGCGCGGCGGAATCCCTCGCAGATCTCCACGGTGGTCGTCTTGCCGGCGCCGTTCGGCCCGAGCAGCGCCGTGACTGTGCCGGTCGGGACGGTCAGCGACAGGCCGTCCACGGCGCGTATCCGACCATCGGGCGTCGTCGGCGGTCGAGCGGCGTCGCCGGAAGGCGCCGGCGGCACCGCCGGCGCTGGGGGCGCCTGGCGCACGGGGGGCGTAGGGGACGTGGAGAACGCCGCGGGACCGCGCCCGGCCCGACCGGTGTGGGTCCGCCGCCCGGACTCGTGAGGACGACGACCGGAACGCGGGGAAGCGGACCGCGAGGAATACGTCTTCACGAGGTCCGTGACACTGACTGCCAGGATCTCGGCCACCTTGCGATCCTACGGACATCGCGGGTCGGGCGGAGGGCCGGTCCGCCCCCGGCACGAGGCTTCGGCCGGGTGGAACGGGCACCACCGGGCGGCCGCGACCCAGCCCCGTTGCTAGCCCCGTTGCTGCGGCGGGCGGACGGGCAGTGCCCGGCGGCGCCCGCCGCCCGCCACCGGCTCGCCCGGCTCCACCAACGCCCCCCAGGCGCCCAGCCGCTCGTACAGCATCGCCGGCGTGGTGCTGTAGAGCCGGGACAACGACTGCAGGTCGGAGCGACGCAGCCGCAGGACGTCGCGTGAACTGTCCGACCGCAGGACCTGCACGATGGCGATCCAGCGCCGCAGCGGTCCGGTGCGGGTCGGGGGCAGCTTGCGCAGCCGGCGCAGGTCGATGACCAGCGGCGGCAGATGGTCGGTCTCGCGGCGATCGGCGGCCGGCGGTACCAGCAGCGTCGCGGGAACGTCGTACAGCTCGGCGAGCTCGACCAGTCGATGCACGCGCAGGGTCCGAGAGCCTCGCTCGTAGGCGCCCAGGGTCCCGGCAGTCCACCGGCCATGCGTGCGCTCCTGGACGTCCAGCAGCGACAAGCCACGCCGGTTGCGCGCCGCGCGAAGCCGGCGGCCGAGCTCCAGGGCGTAGTCCGCCTCGGTCACGGTCTCCGTCCGGGTCAAGGTCGACAGGAGACGCCAACCGCCCCCTGTGACAGATTGTCAGGCCTCGGTCCGTCTGGCAGCCGGTTCGACCAAGAAGCCGCGAGGGAACGTGGCCCTGGCGTGGTCCCGCGGTCGCGGGGCGCAATCCGGGAATCGCGACAGTGTTTTTCCGGCCGCGCCAGCCCCGTCAGCCCGGTCGGCCGGTCAGTCCCGTCGGCCCGGTCAGTCCCAGTCGGCGTCGTCGGCGTCCTTGGCCCAGTCCCGGGCCCGGTCCACGGCGCGCAGCCATCGCCGGTAGGACCGGTCCCGCTCGGCCCGGGACAGCCTCGGCCGGTACCGCTCGGCGCTGCGCCGATGCCCGGCGAGCTCCTCGCGGTCGGCGAAGAACCCGGTCGCGAGCCCCGCGAGGTAGGCCGAACCGAGCGCGGTCGTCTCGATGTTGTCCGGGACGTCGAGCTCGACGCCGAGCAGGTCGGCCTGGAACTGCATGAGCCAGTGGTTGCGGGCGGCCCCGCCGTCGGCCCGCAGCTCGCGCACCGGGAAGCCCGCGGCACCCATCGCCTCGACGACGTCTCGGGTGCGGTAGGCGATGCCCTCGAGCACCGCGCGGACGACGTGCGCCCGGGTGGTCCCCCGGGTGATCCCGAGCAGTGCGCCGCGGGCGCGGGGATCCCAGTGAGGGGCGCCGAGGCCGGCGAGCGCCGGGACGAAGTAGACGCCGTCGTTGCCGGTCAGGGAGGCGGCCAGGTCGGCGGTCTCGGCGGCATCCCGGATGATCCCCAGGGAGTCCCGCAGCCAGTCGACGGCGGCACCGGTGGACAGGACCGTCCCCTCCAGCGCGTACCGCACCGGTTCGCCGTCGAGCTGGAACGCCGCGGTCCGCAGCAGCGTCGACTGCGGCGCCGGCAGGGCCGAGCCGGTGTTCACCAGCACGAAGGAACCGGTGCCGTAGGTGTTCTTGGCCTGGCCGGGTTCGAAGCAGCCCTGGGCGAACAGAGCGGCCTGCTGGTCGCCGATCACGGCCGCCACCGGGATCCGCACGCCGAGGAAGGCGTCCGGATCGGTCTCGGCGTAGACCCGCGAGCTCGGCGCGACAGCGGGCAGCATCTCGGCGGGAACGCCCAGCAGATCGAGCATCTCCGGGGACCAGCTCGCGGCGGCGAGGTCGAGCAGCAGGGCGCGGGAGGCGTTCGTGACGTCGGTGACGTGCGCGGCCCCGGCGGTCAGCTTCCAGACCAGCCAGGAATCGACGGTGCCGAAGGCGATCTCCCCCCGGCCGGCGCGCCGGCGCAGCCCGGGGTCGTCGTCCAGGATCCAGCCGATCTTGGTGCCGGAGAAGTAGGGGTCGAGCACCAGCCCGGTGCGTTCCCCCACCGCACCTGCGTGCCCCTCGGCGGTGAGGCGTTCGCAGACCGCGGCCGTCCGCCGGTCCTGCCACCCGATGGCCGGGTGGACCGGGGCGGAGGTCCGCCGGTCCCACAGCACGGTGGTCTCGCGCTGGTTGGTGATGCCGAGGGCGGCGAGCTCCCCGGCCCGGCGACCGCAGCCGGCCAGCGCCGCGGCGACGGTGTCGACGACGCTGCGCCAGAGCTCGTCCGGATCCTGCTCGACCCAGCCCGGCCGGGGGAACCGGGGCCGGATCCCGGTGTAGCCGCGGCCGACGACCACCCCGTCCCGGTTGAGCAGGCAGACCGTGGTCCCGGTGGTCCCCTGGTCGACTGCCGCCACCAGGGATCCGCGTGCCGGCACGCTCATCTCGTTCCTCCCGCCCACGGGCCGCTGACGCATGGCAAGGGACGCATGGTAGGGGAGCGGTGCACGGTGAGGAGAAGGAGGCGGGGAAGGAAGGATAGATAGAAAGGTATAGATAGGGGAGAGGTGAGGCGGGCCCGGCGTGCCGGGAACGGCGGCTCAGCCGAGGTTGGACAGGTCGACGACGTCGCCGGGCGGGGTGCCGGCTGCGGGCGTCCCGTAATCGTCGAAGGTGATCTCGTTGGTGGAGCGACCGGCGACGACCACCTTCAACGGGTACCCGGGTCCGGTGTTGGCCGCCCAGAAGGCCGTTCCGTCGGGGCTCGCGGCCCGGACGGCCTGGGTGCCGGCCAGCTTCTCGGTTCGCACCGGGCCGGACAGCCCGACGACGTAGCTGGTCAGTGACGCGGCGAGCCGGTCGAGGGTGAAGTAGCTGTACTTCGCGGCGTCGGCGGGGGCCAGGCGGACCCAGCGGTCGGCGAGGAGGCTTCCGGCCGCGGCGTCACCGGTCCCCTCGTAGTAGGCGCGGCCGCGGTGGACGTAGGTGTCGTCTTTGATCTTGATGATCTGGGTCCGCTGACCGTACTCGTCGATGGTGCCACGGGTGACCGTGCCGGACATCACCAGGTCGTAACGGGCGGGGGCGTCCGAGCGCGGGTCGGCCTCGGTGCCGACGACGTGGACGCCGGTCGCGGCGCGCAACGCCTGCAGGGTGCGCGTGCCGACCTCGCCGGCCGGCAGCTTCTCCAGCCCGTTGCTCTTCTCCCCGTCGCCGCTACAGGCCGCCGAGGCCGCGAGCAGGAGAGTCAGCCCGAGGGAGAGCAGCGCCCGCCGGACTCCGCCGCGCCACAGTTGTGACCGCATCCGCCCGTCGCCTCCCGCCTGAGATCGTCTCCGGGTCGGTGGTGGCCGGGCGCGGCCGCGTGCCGCGACCGCCGGCCCGCTGGTGTGCCCATCCGATGTGCCGACCCGGGGTACGCGCCCGGGTGGGCGCGCAGGTACGGCAGTGGGCGTAAGTCCAGCATTCCGCCGCCCGTGGTCGTCGGTCGGGTACGGCCCGTGGGTATCCGTTGTGTGATCACGTCCGGCGAGTGTGATCTGCGTCATTGCTGTGACGAAGATTGCCCCGTTGGGCTGTCGTTCCGGCGACCCCGGTTCGACCGCGTCCGGGAAATAGGGCACACTGGTGTTGTGAAATACGACCACGACGGGGCGAGTGGGACGGCGGACGGCCGTACCCGCGACCGGGTCGTGCGTCTGCTCCTGGAAGGCGGCTCGGCCACGGCGGCCGAGCTGTCCCGTCAGCTCGGGGTCTCCCCGGCGGCTATCCGCAGGCATCTCGATGCCATGGTCGCGGATGGCATCATCACGCCCACGGAGAGCCGGTCCCGGGGGCCGCGTGGCCGGGGACGCCCGGCCCGGCGTTACGCGCTCACCGAGGCCGGCCATCATGCCGGTCCCAGCGCCTACTCCGATCTCGCGGCCGGTGCGCTGCGCTTCCTGGCCGAGGTGGGTGGCGCGAGCGCGGTCACTCAGTTCGCCGACACCCGCGCCGTCGACCTGGAGCGGCGGGTGCGCGAGGCGGTCGTGGCGGCGGAGCCGGCGGATCGTCCGGCGGTGCTCGCCGAGGCGATGACCGCCGCCGGGTACACCGCGAGCGTCTCCGCGCTGCCCACCGGTCTGCAGATCTGCCAGCACCACTGCCCGGTCCAGTTCGTCGCGGAGCGTTTCCCGGCGTTGTGCGACGCCGAGACCGCGGTGCTGGCCCGCGTGCTCGACACCCACGTGCAGCGCCTGGCGACGATCGCGCACGGCGACGGCGTCTGCACGACTCACATCCCCGCGGGTCAGATCCCCGCGAACCACCCCGCCGTGAGCCACCCCGCCGCGGGCACGGCGCCCGGCACGGCTTCGCGTGCTCGGTCCGACCAGAACGGGCCCGACCAGACCGGGCCCGACCAGAACGGGCCCGGGAAGGACGGCTCCGCTCGGGTGCTGCCCGATTCCGCCGTGGCCGGATTCGGCCCGGCCCGGCCCGCGTCCCTGGCCTGTCCACCATTCTCGTCTTCGGAGGGTTCCGCCCTATGACCACCTCTGCCGAGACCGCCCTGGAAGGCCTTGGTTCCTATCGGTTCGGATGGGCTGACACCGACGCCTACGCCGCCGACGTGGAGCGCGGCCTGTCCGAGGCGGTTGTCCGCGGCATCTCGGCCAAGAAGTCCGAGCCGTCGTGGATGACCGACCTGCGCCTCAAGGGGCTGCGGCTGTTCGAGCGCAAGCCCATGCCGACCTGGGGTGCCGACCTGTCGGGCATCGACTTCAACAACATCAAGTACTTCGTCCGCTCCACCGAGAAGCAGGCCGAGGAGTGGGAGGACCTGCCCGAGGACATCCGGGCGACCTACGACCGCCTCGGCATCCCCGAGGCGGAGAAGCAGCGCCTCATCGCCGGGGTCGCCGCACAGTACGAGTCCGAGGTCGTCTACCACAAGATCCGGGAGGACCTCGAGGAGCAGGGTGTCATCTTCCTGGACACCGACTCCGGGCTGCGTGAGCACCCGGAGCTGTTCCAGGAGTACTTCGGCTCGGTG
>NZ_CDWTMG010000033.1:0-24342 GCF_977945845.1 Frankia sp. CcMO1 | reverse complement strand
GGGCTGCACGGCGCCGGTCTACTCGTCGGACTCGTTGCACTCGGCGGTCGTCGAGATCGTCGTGAAGAAGAACGCGCGCTGCCGGTACACGACCATCCAGAACTGGTCGAACAACGTCTACAACCTGGTCACCAAGCGCGCCGCCTGCCACGAGGGCGGCACCATGGAGTGGATCGATGGCAACATCGGTTCCAAGGTGACGATGAAGTACCCGGCCGTGTGGCTGCTCGGCGAGCACGCCAAGGGCGAGGTGCTCTCCATCGCCTTCGCCGGTGCCGGTCAGCACCAGGACGCGGGCGCGAAGATGGTGCACGCCGCGCCCCGGACCTCCTCGACGATCGTCTCCAAGTCGGTGGTCCGCGGCGGCGGGCGGACGTCCTACCGCGGGCTCGTCCAGATCAACGAGGGCTCGTCGGCCTCCCGGTCGACGGTCAAGTGCGACGCGTTGCTCGTCGACACGGTGAGCCGCTCGGACACCTACCCCTACGTCGACGTGCGCGAGGACGACGCCTCCATCGGGCACGAGGCGAGCGTCTCCAAGGTCGGCGAGGACCAGCTGTTCTACCTGATGAGCCGGGGCCTGTCCGAGGAAGAGGCGATGGCGATGGTCGTGCGCGGCTTCGTCGAGCCGATCGCCCGGGAGTTGCCCATGGAGTACGCCCTCGAGCTCAACCGCCTCATCGAGCTGCAGATGGAAGGTGCGGTCGGCTGATGGTCGTCATCGACGCCACCGGTCGGCCCCCGGCCGCCTCCGGTGCCGTACCCCGTCCCGTACGGTCCCGTAACCCGCTCGACCACGCCGTGCCCACCGGACGCGAGGAGGCGTGGCGGTTCACCCCGCTGCGCCGGCTGCGCGGACTGCCGACCGGCCCCGAGGCCGACGGCAAGGTCTCCGTGTCGGTCACGGCGCCCGCGGGGGTCGAGGTGGAGCAGCTCGCCGTCGGCGACGCCCGGATCGGCCGGGTGCTGACCCCGGCCGACCGGGTGGCTGCCTTCGCCCTGACCCGGTCGGCGGGCGCGCTCGCCGTCACCGTCCCGGCCGAGGCCGCGCTCACCGAGCCGGTGGTCGTGCATCTGCACGGTGAGAGCCCCAGGTCCCCGGCCGGGTTCGTCGCGACGAGCGGCGACGGCGGGCGGCGCGGCTCCCCGGGCGGGGTGGCCTACGGTCACGTCCTCGTCGAGGTGGGCCCGTTCGCGTCGGCCACCGTGGTGCTCGACCATACCGGCAGCGCCACCTACGCCGGCAACGTCGAGGTGTACGTGGGGCACGGCGCCTCGCTCACCTTCATCACCCTGCAGGACTGGGACGACGACGCCGTGCACCTCGGCGCGCACGCCTACTCGCTGGGGCGCGACGCCCGGCTGCGCTCGTTCACCATCACCCTCGGCGGTGACCTGGTGCGCCTCAACCCGACCGTGGACTACCGCGGGCCCGGCGGCGACGCCGAGCTCTACGGCGTGTTCTTCACCGACGCCGGCCAGCACCAGGAGCACCGGCTGCTCGTCACGCACGAGCCGCGTTCCTGCCGCAGCCGGGTCACCTACAAGGGCGCGCTGCGCGGGGACGCCGCCCACGCGGTGTGGATCGGCGACGTCCTCATCGGCGCCGACGCCGTGGGCACGGACACCTACGAGCTCAACCGCAATCTCGTGCTCACCGACGGCGCGCGGGCCGACTCGGTCCCGAACCTGGAGATCCTCACCGGTGAGGTCGCCGGTGCCGGTCACGCCAGCGCCACCGGCCGGTTCGATGACGAGGCGCTGTTCTACCTGCAGTCGCGGGGGATCTCGCCCGAGGAGGCCCGCCGGCTCGTGGTGCACGGCTTCTTCGCCGAGATCATCGACCGGATCGACGTGCCGGAGCTGCGGGAGCGCATCATGACCAAGGTCGCCGGCGAGCTGTCGGCGGAGGTGGGCGGATGACGACCGCGACCGGCGGTTCTGCCGCGGGCGGCTCCTCGGTCGCCCCGCGGTGGCACCGGGTGTGTGCCGCCGCGGACCTCGCCGAGGGCAGCGCGATCGGCACCGAGATCGAGGGTGTGCCGGTGTGCGTGGTGCGGTCGGGCGGGGCGGTCTACGCCGTGCGCGACGAGTGCTCGCACGCCGACGTGATGCTCTCCCAGGGCGAAGCCGAGGACGGCAAGATCGAGTGCTGGCTGCACGGGTCCCAGTTCGACCTGGCCAGCGGCGTCCCGCTGAGCCTGCCGGCGATTGAGCCGGTGCCCACGTACGCAGTGACCGTCGACGGCGACGGCGTGCTCGTCGACGTTACCCATCCAAACGTTACACATTCGAACCCGGAACGAGGGTGACGGCAGCGGTGTCCACACTGGAGATCCGCAATCTGCATGTCTCGGTGGAGACGGACGGCGAGGGCACGCGCGAGATCCTGCGCGGGGTGGACCTGACCGTCCGCAAGGGCGAGACGCACGCGATCATGGGGCCGAACGGGTCGGGCAAGTCGACGCTGTCCTATGCGATCGCGGGCCATCCCAAGTACACGGTCACCGAGGGCAGCATCACGCTCGACGGCGAGGACGTCCTCGCGATGAGCGTCGACGCCCGGGCCCGGGCCGGGATCTTCCTGGCGATGCAGTACCCGGTGGAGATCCCCGGGGTCTCGGTGTCGAACTTCCTGCGCTCCTCGGTCACGGCCGTGCGCGGCGAGGCGCCGAAGCTGCGGACCTGGGTCAAGGAGGTCAAGACCTCCATGGCTGCGCTCGAGATGGACCCGGCGTTCGCCGAGCGCAACGTCAACGAGGGCTTCTCCGGCGGCGAGAAGAAGCGTCACGAGATCCTGCAGATGGCGTTGCTCAAGCCGAGGATCGCCGTGCTGGACGAGACCGACTCCGGCCTCGACGTCGACGCGCTGCGCATCGTCTCCGGAGGCATCGAGTCGGTGCGGGCCCAGGGGGAGACGGGCATCCTGCTCATCACCCACTACACCCGAATCCTGCGCTACATCCGTCCTGAGTTCGTCCACGTCATGGCGGCGGGGCGGATCGTCGACGAGGGCGGCCCGGAACTGGCCGCCGTGCTGGAGGAGTCCGGCTACGACCGCTACGCCAAGGGTGGCGGCGCGGCCACGCCGGCCGGCGCGGGAGCGGTGTCATGACGCTGACCGACGTGGCCGTGCGCCTGGGGCCCGGACCCCGGCTCGTTGGCGGGTTCGACGTCGAGCAGGTCCGCCGGGACTTCCCCGCCCTGGCCCGCACGGTGCACGACGACCGGCCGCTGGTCTACCTCGACAGCGCCGCCACCTCGCAGAAGCCGCTGGCGGTGCTCGACGCCGAGCGGACCTACTACGAGCTGCACAACGCCAACGTGCACCGCGGCCTCCACGTGCTGGCCGAGGAGGCCACCGGGCTGTACGAGGCCTCCCGGGACAAGGTCGCCGCCTTCATCGGGGCGGGCGACCGCCGGGAGGTGGTGTTCACCAAGAACTCCTCGGAGGCGCTGAACCTCGTCGCCTACGCGATGAGCAACGCCGGGGCCGCCGGCGCCGAGGCGGAGCGGTTCCGGGTCGGCCCGGGTGATGAGATCGTCGTCACCGAGATGGAGCATCACTCCAACCTCGTGCCGTGGCAGATGCTGGCCCGGCGCACCGGGGCGACGCTGCGCTGGATCGGGCTGACCGACGACGGCCGGCTTGACCTGAGCAACCTCGATTCGATCATCACCGAGCGGGCGAAGGTCGTCGCCTTCGTCCACCAGTCGAACATTCTCGGCACGATCAACCCGGTCGCGCAGGTGGTGGCGCGGGCCCGCGAGGTCGGCGCGCTGACCGTGCTGGACGGCTCCCAGTCGGTGCCGCACAACCCGGTCGACGTCACCGATCTCGGGGTGGACTTCCTGGCCTTCACCGGGCACAAGATGTGCGCGCCCACCGGGGTCGGGGTGCTCTGGGGGCGCTACGAGCTGCTCGAGGTCATGCCGCCCTTCCTCGGCGGCGGCGAGATGATCGAGCTTGTCACCATGGAGGGCTCGACCTACGCGGCGCCGCCGCACCGGTTCGAGGCCGGCACCCCGATGATCGCCCAGGTGGTCGGGCTCGGCGCGGCCGTCGACTACCTGACCGCGCTCGGCATGCCGGCCGTCGCCGAGCACGAGCACGCGGTGACGGCCTACGCGCTGGACGCCTTCGCCGAGGTGCCGGGGTTGCGGATCATCGGTCCGCCGACGGCGGACGCCCGCGGCGGGGCGATCTCCTTCGTGCTGCACGAGGACGACGGCCGGCCGATCCATCCCCACGACGTCGGACAGATCCTCGACGAGCGCGGCATCGCCGTGCGGGTCGGGCACCACTGCGCCCGGCCGGTCTGCCTGCGGTTCGGGGTACCTGCGACGACCCGCGCGTCGTTCCACCTTTACACGACGACCGGTGAGGTCGACGCCCTGGTGGAAGGACTGCACGGGGTCCGGAGGTTCTTTCTGAGGTGAAACTCGACTCCATGTACCAGGAGATCATCCTGGACCACTACCGCAACCCGCTCCACCGGGGGCTGCGGGATCCCTTCGACGCCGAGGTGCACCACGTCAACCCGACCTGCGGCGACGAGGTGACCCTGCGGGTGAAGGTCTCGGACGGGGTCGTCGAGGACGTCTCCTACGAGAGCGAGGGCTGTTCGATTAGTCAGGCGTCGGCGAGCGTCATGAGTGATCTCGTGATCGGCAAGCCGGTCGACGCGGCGCTGAAGCTCGAACGCGAGTTCCTGGCGCTGATGCAGTCGCGGGGCACCGTCGAGGGTGACGAGGACGTGCTGGAGGACGCCGTGGCGTTCGCCGGCGTCTCCAAGTACCCCGCCCGGGTGAAATGTGCCCTGCTGTCCTGGATGGCCTGGAAGGACGCGACCGCCAAGGCGATGGATCCGAGCGTCGCCGGTGCCGGTGCCGCCGCATCCACCTCTGTCGCGTTCCCCCGCGTCGCCCCCCTCGACGTACCCGAGCAGGAGAAGCCATGAGCGAGACGGTGACCGAGACGCGCTCGACCGAGACGGGAGAAACCGCCGAGGCGGCGGACCAGCCCGCCGGGGTCCCGAAGCCGCTGCTGGACCCGGACCCGACGGGACCGGGCGCCCCGCCGGAGCTCGCCAGCTTCGAGGACATCGAGGAGGCGATGCGCGACGTCGTCGACCCCGAGCTCGGCATCAACGTCGTCGACCTCGGCCTCGTCTACGGCATCCACGTCGCCGACGACAACACCGTCACCCTCGACATGACGCTGACCTCGGCGGCCTGCCCGCTCACCGACGTCATCGAGGACCAGACCCGCTCCGCCCTGGTCGATGGCCCGGACGGGCTGGCCGCGGATGTGACCATCAACTGGGTCTGGATGCCGCCGTGGGGACCGGACAAGATCACCGACGACGGTCGCGAGCAGCTGCGCGCGCTCGGCTTCAACGTCTGACGGCCGCCGGCTGCCGGGCCGCCCGCCCTCGGGCTGCCGTCCGCCCTCGGCCCACCGGATGAACAACCGGTGGGGTTCACGCAACATACGGCTGGCTACCCAGCAACCACCGCTCACTCCGCCCGTGTCCGCCCGCCAGGCTTGTAGGGTCGGAACCAGGCGATCGGCGTCGTCATCGGCCCATTTCGGCGGGGCTTTCCGCATCGTGACGTGGTGTCCGGCCCCGCCGGTCGTTCGGAGATCGAGCCGGAAGACGGGAGCCTGTCTGTGCCGAGCCTGCGGGTCCTCGGTCTGGTGCTGGCCGGGGGTGCCGGACGGCGGCTGGCGCCGCTGACCGCGGACCGGGCGAAGCCCGCCGTCCCCTTCGGTGGGCTGTACCGCCTGATTGACTTCGTGCTGTCCAACCTGGTGAACGCGGGCTACCTGCGCATCGCGGTCCTGACCCAGTACAAGAGCCACAGCCTCGACCGGCACATCACGACGACGTGGCGGATGAGCAACCTGCTCGGCAACTACGTCACGCCGGTGCCGGCGCAGCAGCGGCTGGGGCCGCGATGGTTCGCCGGCAGCGCCGACGCCATCCACCAGTCGCTGAACCTCGTCTACGACGACGCCCCGGACATCGTCGTGGTCTTCGGCGCGGACCACGTGTACCGGATGGACCCGCGGCAGATGGTCGCCCAGCATCTCGACAGCGGAGCCGGCGTCACCGTCGCCGGGCTGCGGGTACCGAGATCCGAGGGCCGGGCGTTCGGGGTTATCCAGACGGCGCCCGACGGCCGCACGATCGAGGCGTTCCTGGAGAAGCCCGCCGATCCGCCGGGTCTGCCGGGCAGCCCCGAGGAGACGTTCGCCTCGATGGGCAACCACGTCTTCTCGACGGACGTGCTGATCGACGCCCTGCGCAAGGATGCCGCCGACGAGGACAGCGTCCACGACATGGGCGGGAACATCATCCCGATGCTCGTGGCCCAGCGGGCGGCGGCGGTGTACGACTTCGCCGGCAACGTCGTCCCGGGCACGACGCTGCGTGACCGCGGCTACTGGCGCGACGTCGGCACCGTCGACTCGTACTTCGAGGCGCAGATGGATCTGTGCGCGCTCGACCCGGTGTTCAACCTCTACAACCGGGAGTGGCCGATCCTCACCAGCATCCCCTCGCTGCCACCGGCGAAGTTTGTGCACGATGGCCTGCAGCGCACCGGCACGGCCATGAACAGCATCGTCAGCAACGGAGTCATCATCTCCGGGGGCACGGTGCGCTCGTCGGTGCTGTCCCCGGGAGCGCGGGTGAACTCCTGGGCCGAGGTCGACCACACGGTGCTCCTGGACAACGTGGTCGTCGGCCGGGGGGCCGTCGTCCGCGATGCCATCCTGGACAAGAACGTGCACGTGTCGGCGGGCGCCCAGGTCGGGGTGGACAAGGACCGGGATCGCGCCCGCGGCTACACCGTGAGCGAGCAGGGCGTCACCGTCGTCGGCAAGGGCATCACGATCGCCGACTGAACCGGCCGCCATCCCCCTATCCGCCCGCACCCGTCCCGTCACGGCACCGTTGGGAGAGACCGCACATGCGCGTCGCCATGCTCACCCGGGAGTACCCCCCGGACGTCTACGGCGGGGCGGGTGTGCACGTCGAGTACCTGAGCCGGGAGCTCGCCCGGCTGGTCGACCTCACCGTCCACCGCGAGGGGCCGGCGCCGGGCGGCGGGGCGCCGGGCGGTGGGCGGTGGGCCCGCGGGTGCGGTGCCGTCGACCGGTGCCGTCGACCGGCCGGTGGTCGAGAGGGCGGGTGCCCCGGGCGTCGCCGCGGTCGCGGCGCACCGGAGCTGGGCCGCGCTCGCCGACGCGAACGACGCGCTGCGGACCGTGTCGATGGACCTGTCCATGGCCGCCACGGCGGCCGGCGCGGACGTGATCCACTCGCACACCTGGTACGCGAATCTCGGTGGCCATCTCGCCGCGCTGCTCGGCGGCGTCCCGCACGTGATGACCTCGCACTCGCTGGAGCCCCGGCGTCCCTGGAAGGCCGAGCAGCTGGGCGGGGGCTACCGGGTGTCGTCCTGGTGCGAGCGGGTCGCGATCGAGTCGGCGGCCGCCGTGGTCGCGGTCAGCGCGGGCATGCGCGCGGACATCCTCGATGCCTACCCGGCGGTCGATCCGGCCCGCGTGCACGTCATCCGCAATGGCATCGACACCGACGAGTACCGTCCGGACACCGCGACCGACGTGCTGGAACGCCACGGGGTGGACCCGGATCGGCCGACGGTGATCTTCGTGGGGCGGATCACCCGGCAGAAGGGGCTGCCGGTGCTGCTGCGGGCGGCGGCGGCGATCGACCCCCAGGCGCAGCTCGTGCTCTGTGCCGGGGCCCCGGACACCCCTGCGCTGTTCACGGAGATCACCGACCTGGTCGAGGGCCTGCGCGCCGGCCGCGACGGCGTGGTCTGGCTGCCCGGGATGCTGACGAAGCCGGAGGTGATCCAGCTGCTCAGCCATGCCACCGTGTTCGTCTGCCCGTCGGTCTACGAGCCGCTCGGCATCGTCAACCTGGAGGCGATGGCGTGCGGCACCGCGGTCGTCGCCTCCCGGGTTGGTGGCATTCCCGAGGTCGTCGACGACGGCGTCACCGGTCTGCTGGTGCCGCCCGACGACCCCGGCGCGCTGGCCGGGGCCGTCAACGAGGTGCTCGCGGACCCGGTCCGGGCGGCCGCGATGGGCCACGCGGGCCGGGACCGGGCCGTCACCGAGTTCGGCTGGGCTGCGATCGCCGAGCGCACCGCGCGGCTGTACGCGTCGCTGACCGGCGGCTGACGGCTCAGCTCGGCTGGGGCTGTCAGCTCGTCCAGGCCGTTTCGGAGACCGGGGAGCGACCGAGCAGCGGACGCCACCAGGCTTCGTTCTCCTTGTACCAGGCGATGGTCGACCGCATGCCCTCGGCGAAGTCGATCAACGGCGCCCAGTCCAGCTCGGTCCGCAGCTTGGTGGAGTCCAGCAGGTAGCGGCGGTCGTGCGAGGGACGGTCGGGCACGATCGTCTTCAACGACGCGGGCAGACCGAGCTCGGCGAGCACCGTGTCGGCGATCGTCTCGATGTCCGCCTCGACGCCGGATCCGACGTGGTAGGTCTCGCCGAGCCGCCCGCGGTCCAGAACCGCGTCGATCGCCCGGCAGTGGTCCATCACGTGCAGCCACTCGCGCCGGTTCGTGGTAGAGGCGTACATCGGGAGCGACTCGCCCTGCAGCGCCCGGGTCACGAACAGGGGGATGACCTTCTCCGGAAACTGGTAGGGACCGTAGTTGTTCGAGCAGTTGGTGATCGTCACGGGGAGGTTGTAGGTAAAGCCATAGGCGCGTACGGCGTGGTCCCCGCCGGCCTTCGCCGCGTTGTAGGGCGTGCGGGGGAGGTAGGGGGAGTCCTCGGTGAAGGCGCCGGGGTCGTTGAGGTCCATGTCGCCGTAGACCTCGCAGGTGGAGATCTGGTGGAAGCGGGCCACCCCGACCGTGCGGGCCGCCTCGAGCAGGGCCTGGGTACCCATCACGTTCGTCGAGAAGAACTCGCCGGGGCGAATGATCGCCAGACTGTTGTGCGACTCGGCGGCGAAGTTCACCACCACGTCCACGGAGTGCTCCCGCAGCACCGACTCGACGAGCTCCTGGTCACGGATGCCGCCGTGGACGAACGTGACGCGGTCCGCGACGTCGGCGAGGTTCTCCCGGCAGCCGGCGTAGGTCAGGGCGTCGAGCGCCACGACCGCGTCCCCCGGATGCCGCGTCCGCCAGTAGCGGACGAAGTTCGATCCGATGAACCCGGCGGCTCCGGTCACGAGGAGCGTCGACATGGTGTGCCTTTCGATCGGTGCGCAGGCGCGGCGACGCCTGCGGCTGGGCGGTGGACGGACGTCGTCCATGTTCTCGTGGCGGGCGGGCACCGGCCTGGCCCGCGCGCGGCCACCCGGACGACGGCGGGTGACCGTGGGCGCACGGGCACCCTACGCTCTGGCGCGTGGCGGGCCTGCCCGAGGGCTAGCCGGCGGCCACAGCGGCCTATGCCCCCCGTACTCTTGAGGTCATGAGCATCGTCGTATCGTGATCGTCGCGTGCCCGACCGTGCCGTCCTTGGTGGGCACGGTGCGCGACCTGCCCTGTGCCCGACCTACCCCGTGCCCGACCTCGGTCGTCCCGGTTCGCAGTGCTCTGGTGGGGTCCCCGCCGTTGTCCGTGTCAACCCGACGTCGCCGGTGTAACGCTCTGACGCTCGCCCGGCGTTGTCTGGAAGCCCGAAAGAGGCCCTACCTCGATGATCATTGTGTCCGAGCTCGAACTGCGTGCCGGAGCCCGCACTCTGATCGAGCCCGTATCCTTCCGGGTGCAGCCGAACGACCGGATCGGTCTCGTCGGGCGCAACGGGGCCGGCAAGACGACGTTGCTGAAGGTGCTTGCCCGGGAGGGGCTGCCGTTCGCCGGCACCGTCGACCTCCGGGGTGAGATGGGTTACCTCCCCCAGGACCCGCGTACCGGCGATCTGGCCGACACTGCCCGTGATCGTGTGCTGTCGGCACGTGGTCTCGACGTTCTCCTGCGCGAAATGGAGAAGCTGCAGCTGGAGATGGCCGAGCTGGTCGACACCACGGCGCGGGACGCGGCGATCCGCCGCTACGGCAGCCTGGAGGAGCGATTCGGGACGCTCGGCGGTTATGCCGCCGAGGCGGAGGCTGCCCGGATCTGCTCGTCGCTGGGCCTGGCTGACCGGGTGCTCGTCCAGCCCATCGGCACCCTGTCCGGTGGGCAGCGGCGGCGGGTCGAACTCGCTCGCATCCTGTTCGCCGGGTCCGGCAACGCCGACGCGACCCTGCTGCTCGACGAGCCGACGAACCACCTCGACGCCGACTCGATCGGGTGGCTGCGGGACTTCCTGCGCGCTCACACGGGTGGCCTGATCGTGGTGAGCCACGACGTCGACCTGCTCGACAAGTGCGTGAACAAGGTCTTCCACCTCGACGCCAACCGGGCCACCCTCGACGTCTACAACGTGAACTGGAAGACCTATCTCAACCAGCGCGAGCTGGACGAGCGCCGCCGTCGCCGGGAACGCGCCAATGCCGAGAAGAAGATCGACTCGCTGAAGGCGCAGGCCGACAAGATGCGCGCCAAGGCGACCAAGGCGCGGGCCGCCCATCAGATGGACCGGCGGGCCGAGCGGCTCGCGGCCGGGCTCGCCGAGGCGCGCGTCGCCGACCGGGTAGCCAAGCTGCGCTTCCCGGACCCGGCTCCGTGCGGCCGCACGCCGCTGACCGCCACCGGACTGTCGAAGTCCTACGGCTCGCTGGAGGTGTTCACCGGCGTGGACCTCGCGATCGACCGCGGCTCGCGGGTCGTGGTCCTCGGGCTGAACGGTGCCGGCAAGACCACGCTGCTGCGCATCCTGGCGGGCCAGGAGGCGCCCGACGTCGGTCAGGTGCATCCCGGTTACGGTCTGCGTCTCGGGTACTACGCGCAGGAACACGAGACGCTGGACACTAGCCGCTCGGTGCTGGACAACATGCGGGCCGCCGCGCCGGGGGCGTCGGACGTGGAGCTGCGTCGCATCCTGGGCGCGTTCCTGTTCAGCGGAGACAGCGTGGAGCAGCGCGCCGAGACCCTGTCCGGCGGCGAGAAGACCCGCCTCGCGCTCGCCGGACTGGTCTGCAGCTCCGCCAACGTCCTCCTGCTCGACGAGCCGACGAACAACCTCGACCCCGCCTCGCGCGACGAGGTGCTTGCCGCGCTCGCCACGTACCGGGGCTCGGTCGTCCTGGTCACCCACGACCCGGGGGCCGTCGAGGCACTCGACCCGCAGAAGGTCCTGATGCTGCCGGACGGGGTCGAGGACAACTGGTCACCCGATCTGGCCGAGCTCATCACCCTGGCTTGAGCAGGAACCCTGCCCCGGGAACGGAATGGAGAACCTTTGTGAGTACGCAGGGCGGCACCAAGGCGGTCATGGCGGCACTGATCGCCAATCTGGGTATCGCGGTGGCGAAGTTCGTCGCGTTCCTGTTCACCCAGTCGTCGTCGATGCTGGCCGAGTCCATCCACTCGGTGGCCGACTCCGGCAACCAGGGCCTGCTCCTGCTCGGCCAGAAATGTTCCGTCCAGCCGCCGGACGAGGAGCATCCCTTCGGGTACGGGCGGGCGCGTTACATCGCCGGCTTCCTGGTCGGGATCGTGTTGTTCAGCGTCGGTGGGCTGTTCTCAGTGTATGAGGGCGTCGAGAAGCTGCGCCATCCGCATGAGCTGGAGAGCGGGCTGGTCGCGGTCGTCGTCCTGCTGACCGCGGTGCTGCTGGAGTCGTACTCCTTCGCGACCGCCATCCGCGAGTCGAAGAAGACGAAGGGCGACCAGTCCTGGTGGCGGTTCATCCGGGAGGCGCGGACCCCGGAACTGCCCATCGTCCTGCTGGAGGACCTGGCAGCCGAGCTGGGGCTGATCTTCGCGTTGCTCGGGGTCGGGCTGACCCTGGCACTCGACGACCCGATCTGGGACGGCGCGGGAACGCTGGCCATCGGCGTGCTCCTGCTGATCGTGGCCGTCCTCGTGGCGACCGAGGCGTACGGCATGCTGGTGGGTGAGGCCGCCGCCCCGGGAATGGTCGCCACCATCCGCGGCACGCTCGCCGCCGCCCCGGGCGTCGCCACGGTCATCCACCTGCGCACACTGCACCTCGGGCCGGACGAGCTGCTCGTCGCCGCCAAGATCGGTATCGGGGCGGAACTGGCGATGCCCGAGGTGGCCGCCACCATCAACGGCGCGGAGGCGGCGCTGCGGGCCGCGGTGGCGGTTCCGCTGCGCATCTTCCTCGAGCCCGACATCCTCCGCGACGAGCCGGGTCGACGACGGGATCCGTCAGCCGGTGCCGTCGGCGAGGCAGAGCCGCAGCGCGAGCGCGCTCAGAACGCCGAGGGACATCAGTACCACCGGCAGGTTTCCCGCTCGTAGCTTGTCTCCGGGCAGCTCCGGTCGGGGACGAGGCGCCACCGCGGCCACCAGTAACCAGGGGAACACCGGCAGCCAGGACTCTTCGACGTCGCCATCGGCCAGCCCGAGGACCGTCGCGAACAGCATCGTCGCGCCGGCCCCCACCAGCAGCGGCCAGCCCGGGGTCAGCCGCAGGCGGCGCGCCGCCCGGATGAGAACCGGCCCGCAGACGAGGACGACCACGGTCAGGTCCACGACGATCCAGGCCAGCGTGCCGGCGAGCCCCGGCCGTGGCGCGCTCGCCAGGGCCAGCCCGTCGGGCCAGGAGAAACCCCACGCGTAGAAGAGCCACAGCGGCAGGAGCGCACCCAGACCGGTCATGACATTGAGGATCGGGCGACGGCGGACGAAGTAGGCCGCGGCGACCGCCACGCCAAGCCATACCGGGGCGTAGCCGAACAGCCCCGCGAGGCCGAGCAGCAGCCCGCTTGCCAGCGCCCACCACATCGAGCGCCGACCCGGTTCGCATCCGACCACCCCCACCGCGACGGCCAGGGCGGCCAGGGTAGCCGTGACGGCGTCCGGGGACGCCGCCGTCCATCCGCTCCACGGGGCCAGGACGAGGACGGGGACCAGGCGCCGGGCGGCCGTCTCATGGCACAACGAGCGCACCGCGATCGAGACGGCGGGGACGACCAGCGCGCCCAGGGCGGTGAACAGTATCCCGATCGCGACCGCACCGTGCATCCCCACCCTGGTGAGCACCCAGACGGTCAGGACGGGGCCCGGAGGATGGGTCGGCAGGACGGCCGTGGTCCCCGCCGCGGCGTGCGCGGTGGTCGCGGTGTAGGTGGCGAGGAAGCCGAGCGGATCGTCACCGACGGCCTTCGCCGCCGCCAGGAGATCCGCCGGGATGCGAAGATCCGCGGTGATCTCCCCGGGTGCGACCAGCGCGAGCGTGCCGCTCCACGCCAGCGATCCGACGTAGCCCAGGACGAGCAGGGCGGTCCAGGGCAGCCTGTTCACCGGGCCGGTCGCCGTGGCCGGGGTGTTCGGGGTGGCCGCCGGGGGGGTGGTCGAGGCCCACCAGGCGGTGAGGGCGACCACGACCACGGCGATCACGAGCGGGACCAGGACGAGGGAATCGAGACGGGGAGCCCACCCGCCGCGCAGCGGCGGGTCACCGATGTCCAGATCCAGGTCGCCGGTGGAGACGAGGAACGTGCCGATGAGACCGCAGGCCACCAGGATGAGCCACAGCGCCGCCTCGCCGGCCTCGGTGCGCCCGGCGGACCCCGCCCAGGGCCGGGACAGGCCGCCGCGCGGTCCGGGCAACCGGCTGGAGGCGGCGACAGCGGTCGGGTCGGAGGCGCCGTCCGTCGCGCTCACCGGTCCGTACCGAGGCAGGCCGCGTAGCTGGGCACCTTCGGTGCTGACCCGGAGATCATCACGTCACCGACCACCACTGCACGGTAACGAGTCCGGTCCGCTCCCAGCGCCGGAGTTCCCCCCGAGCCGGATGCCGGAGGTGCTGGCGGGGGCGCCGGCAGGGGTGCGACGAGCCGTCCGCGATCTCGCCGGACCGGGCCTCAGCACGGGAGCGGGCCGGCCCCGACGGGGTGGACAACCGGTGTCGGATGTGAGGAATCAGTCGAATTGATCGGCCGCGTTCGCGGTCCGTCGGCTCGCTCTGTACAGTGATCGACTGATGGTCGTACCTGCAGCGTTGCATCGAGAGAAGATCTTGAGCGCGAAGATGGCGATGTTCGTGGCGACGCGCCGATGCTGTTGTCGGGCCGCGTACCGGGGATTGGGGACACTGATCTCGGTAGCACCGTCGGCCAGGCGCGCCTGCTGTGCCAGCGGGTGGGTGCGACCCGTGCCATCGCTGGTGACCGCCGGCGTGGAGGAAGGAACGCGAGGGCACGGTCACGCACCGGCGCCGCGTGTGATGGATCACATCTGCTTCGAGTGGCGCGTTTACTCAAGCTGAGTGAAGATCGGTTCGCAGATCATCGAACACGGAGGGGGCCACGTTGGCCGAGCTCAGGAAAGGAACCCGGATCACCGGCGCCGAGCGGGACAAGCTTGCCGCCGAACTTCGGAAGAAGTACGAAGGTGGGCAGAGCATCCGCCTGCTCGCCGAGTCCTCTGGTCGTTCGTACGGGTTCGTCCACCGGATCCTCTCGGAGTCCGGTACGACCCTGCGCGGCCGGGGTGGTGCGACCCGGGGCACCAAGAAGAAAAGCGCCTGATCATGGCGGTCCCCGCCGCCGCTGTAGCGGCGGCGGCGGCCGGACTGCACGTGCGGGTCGCCGGGCCTCTCGTCACGATCTGGATGACGGATCCCGGTGATACCGGCGGGGCCGGCTCGTTCCCGGCTCTCGCGTCGGCGCTGGCCGGCGAACTGCGGCGGTTGACCGGTGAGGTCCGGGTCCTGGTTGTCCGGATGGGTCATCGCCCCCCACCGGCCGCTGCCCTTACCGACCCCGCACCCCGAGTGGGCGAGGAAGGGCCCGCGGACGCCGTGGGGCAGTTGTCCCCGGCCGCGGGATATCGCGCATGGCGCGACGCGATGGGGCGGGTCTCCGATCGGTCCGACCTGATCAGTGTGGCCGTCGTGGACACGACGGTCGGCGACCTCGGTCTCGCGGTGACGGTCGCCTGCGACCTGCAGGTTCTCGCCGAGGATGCGCGCTTCCGGCTGACCTGGGCGCGTGACGGCCTCCTGCCCGCGGCCGGTGCCATGGGTCGGCTGGTCGAGCTCCTCGGCTACGCGAACGCCCTGGACCTCTGCCTGACCGGCCGCGAGCTCGCCGCCGACGAAGCGGCCAGGATCGGGCTGGCCCAGCGGGTCCTGCCGCGTGAGCTGCTGGACGAGCAGGTCGGCGTGCTGGTCGCGGCGCTCCTCGCGGTTCCCCGCGACATCGCGGCCGAGGTGAAGGCGCTGATGCGCGGCGTGCGGCGCTCCCGTCCCGCTACCCGCTCCGACCGTCTCGACGAGCGGGCCGAGGACGAGGCCTGGGAACGCGTCGTCACCGCCCGCTCCGCTGCCGGTGACGACCCCGCGGCGGGGTGACCGGCAGCCCCGACCGGCTCCTGCGCCGGCTCCGTACCGGCGGTCTCCCGCTTCGGCATCCGTTTCGCTCCGTGCCGTGCCAAGCTGCAGCCAGCATGCCTGACGAGCCGCACCCGCCGCGGGAATGCCCGTCCGCAATTCCTGCTTACATCGTTACGTAGTAAGCACTACGTAACACAGTAAGCGCCTCCGCCAGGAGGGCTGATGCGACCGGGAATGGATGGTTGGTCTACGATGCGTACCTTCCAACAGGACCGTTCGGTCACCCGGACCTCGCTGCGGCCCGGTACCCTGCGCAGGATCGTCGCCTTCGCCCGTCCCCATCGGCGGCAGCTCGCCTACTTTCTCGCGCTCATCGTGCTCAGCTCGGCTGTCGGTGCGGTTGTTCCGCTGATCCTCAAGACGATCATCGATGACGGCATCGTGCGCCACCGGGTGGGGCTCGTGCAGGCGCTCGCCGCGGTCGTCGCGGGCCTGGCGTTCCTGGACGCCGGTCTGTCGCTCGCGCAGCGCTGGTTCTCGGCCCGGATCGGCGAGGGTCTGATCTACGAGATGCGCAGCCAGGTGTTCTGGTACGTGCAGCGCCAGCCGCTCGCCTTCTTCACCCGGACCCAGACCGGGGCGCTCATCAGCCGGTTGAACAACGACGTGCTCGGCGCGCAGTCGGCGTTCACCAACACGCTGTCGTCGGTGCTGTCGAATGTCCTGTCCGCCGGATTCGTGCTCGCCGCGATGCTGGTGCTGTCCTGGCGAATCACCCTCGTGTCGCTCGTGTTGCTGCCGGTATTTATTATTCCGGCCCGCTTGTTGGCGCCCCGCCTGGCCAGGCTGACCCGGGAGAGCTACGGGTTGAACGCCGAGATGAACACGACGATGACGGAACGATTCAACGTGTCCGGAGCGATGCTCGCGCAACTGTATGGTTCGGCGGAACGGGAGGACGAGAACTTCCGCGTTCGGGCCGGGCGGGTGCGTGACATCGGGGTGACCCAGGCTATGTACGGCCGCATATTCTTCGTCTCGCTCACCCTGGTCGCCTCGCTCGCGACCGCGATCGTCTACGGGATAGGCGGTCGGTTCGCTGCCCAGGGCAGCCTGGAGGTCGGCACCCTGGTCGCGCTCACGGCCTACCTCGGACGGCTGTACGGGCCGCTCACCCAGCTCTCCAACGTGCACGTCGACGTCATGACGGCGCTGGTGTCCTTCGAGCGGGTCTTCGAGGTGCTCGATCTGGAGCCAGCGATCGCCGACCGGCCGGGCGCCGTCGATCTGCCGGCCGGCGCGACGACCATCGAGTTCGATCATGTCGGTTTCCGTTATCCGGCCGCCGGCGAGGTCTCCCTGGCGTCGCTGGAGTCGGTCGCCGTACTCGACCCGCGGGTGCCCACGCCGGTGTTGCACGATGTCACCTTCCGGGTCGAGCCGGGGCAGGTGATCGCGTTGGTCGGCCCGTCCGGAGCGGGCAAGACGACGATCAGCCAGCTCGTTCCGCGCATGTATGACGTGCGGTCGGGGTCGGTACGCATCGGCGGGCACGATGTCCGCGATCTCACCCTTCGGTCCCTGCGGTCCGCCGTCGGTGTGGTCACCCAGGACGCGCATCTGTTCCACGACACCATCCGCGCGAACCTGGCCTTCGCCCGGGCGGACGCCTTGGACGAGCAGATGTGGACCGCTCTGGGCGCGGCGCGGATCGGGCTGCTCGTGCGCTCCCTGCCGGACGGCCTGGACACGGTCGTCGGTGACCGGGGCTACCGCCTGTCCGGCGGGGAGAAGCAGCGGCTGGCCATCGCCCGGCTGCTGCTGCGCGAACCGGGCATCGTCGTGCTGGACGAGGCCACCGCGCATCTCGACAGCGAGTCCGAGGCCGGCGTGCAGCAGGCGCTGACCGCCGCGCTGGTGGGACGGACATCCCTGGTCATCGCGCACCGGCTGTCCACGGTGCGCGACGCCGACCGCATTCTGGTGGTCGACGACGGGCGGATCGTGCAGAGCGGGACCCATGAGGAGCTGCTGGCCCGCGGCGGGCTCTATGCCGAGCTGTACCGGACCCAGTTTGCCCCGGCCCCGGCCGTCGGTGCTGAGGCGGGGTGGGCCGAAGGGGCCAGTGCCCCACCGGTCGGGGTCTGACTCCTGGGCCACACCCGGGCGCGCCACGTTCGGGCGGCCGGCGTCGCGCCGACCCGACAGGTGGGCGGCGACCGGCAGTGGTCCGCGGCGGGAAGGCCGCGGAGCACGGCCGCCCGTCGTGGCGACACTAAGACCCGGGCTCGGCCGGACGAAGCGGTGCGGCCGCGGGGGAGCTCCCGCCGGCCGCGCCGCCGGCGTGCACCTCCGAGGCGACAACGCTGGTCTCGGCGGGAGCCATGACGTCGGCGACGGCGATGTCGATGTCGCCGGACGATTGGCGGTGGATGGCGGGATTTTGTTTCATACCGGCTCCGGGGGACTCGATCGTGCCCTACCGACTTCCGCATCCGAGGGAGCGGATCCCAGGAACGTCCGGCGCCCTTGCCGTCTTTCCCGTATCACGCGCGTCGACCGACAGGGGTGTGGCGCGGACGATATGAACGGTACGCCGCTGCGCGACCACGCGCAGCATATAACGGATACGCCTGATCTGACTACTTCTCGGGCCGCCGCACGCGTCTCCTGGTGGCCCCCGTGTGCAATGACCGACGATCAGTACTTAGGCTCTGGGTGTGCCCCGTAGAGCCAAGATTGTTTGTACCCTCGGCCCCGCGACCAGCTCGCCAGAGAAGGTCCGGGCCCTCGTCGACGCGGGAATGGACATTGCCCGACTAAATTTCTCCCACGGAACACACGAACAGCATGCCGTCACGTACGCGCGGGTGCGCGAGGCCGCGGAGGCGGCCGGCCGCAGTGTCGGCACGCTCGCCGACCTCCAGGGACCGAAAATCCGGCTGGGGAGCTTCGCCGACGGCGGGGTCACCCTGCTGCCCGGTCAGCGGTTCACCGTCACGATCCGTGATGTTCCCGGCGATCAGCATCAGGTCGGCACGACCTACCCGGGCCTGCCGGGCGACGTCGCGGCCGGGGATCGCGTCCTGGTTGACGACGGCCGCCTGGTCCTCCAGATCGACGGGGTGACCGACACCGACGTCCACACTACGGTCGTCATTGGCGGGCCGGTGAGCGACCACAAGGGGATGAACATTCCCAACGCCGCGCTCACCGTCCCGGCGCTCACCGAGAAGGACGCCGCTGACCTGCGGTTCGCCCTCAACCTCGGGGTGGACATGGTCGCCTTGTCCTTCGTCCGGAGTGCTGTGGACGCCGCGGCGGTGCATGCGATCATGGATGAGGTGGGGATCCGGGTCCCGGTCCACGCCAAGATCGAGAAGCCGCAGGCGGTCGCTGAACTCGACGAGATCATCGAGGCGTTCGACGGTCTGATGATCGCCCGTGGCGATCTCGGGGTCGAGCTGCCGCTCGAGGACGTGCCGCTCGTGCAGAAGCGCGCCGTCAGCCAGGCCCGGGAGCGGGCCAAGCCGGTGATCGTCGCGACCCAGGTGCTCGAGTCCATGGTCAGCGCGCCGCGGCCGACCCGTGCCGAGGCCAGTGACTGCGCCAACGCCGTCCTGGACGGCGCTGACGCGATCATGCTGTCGGCGGAGACGAGCGTCGGTGCCTACCCCATCGAGGCCGCGGCCACCATGGCGCGCATCATCGAGACCGCCGAGGCCGACCTCGGCCGGATACCGCCCCTGCGGACCGAACCGCGCACGCTCGGTGGGGCACTCGCCCAGGCCGCCGCGTCGGTAGGAGCCGCGGTCGGCGCCCGTTATCTCGTGGCCCACACCCTCAGTGGTGACACGGCCCGGCGACTCGCCCGGTACCGTACAGAGGTCCCGGTGCTGGCCTTCACGCCGATTCCGGCGGTTCGCAACCAGATGGCGCTCTTCTGGGGCGTGGAAACCTTCCTCGTGCCGTTCGCGGACAGCACGGACGAGATGGTCCGCCAGGTCGACAGCGCCCTCTTCCATATTGGCCGATGCAAGCCGGGTGAACTGGTGGTCGTCGTCGCCGGGACGCCGCCGGGCGTGGCCGGCATGACCAACATGATGCGGGTCCATCGCATCGGGGAGGCCATCTGATCCCACCGTCTGACTGACCCCACCGTCTGGCGTCAGCGCCGCATCCCTGATCTTTGATCTTTGATCCCTGGCCGAGAACTGGCCTACCTCGAGCACCCCGAGCCGCGCCGACGCCGAGTCCGCCGGTCGCCGACGGCCCGTCGGCGTGGCCACCGTTGTGCCGTTGCCGTTCTGGCACATGTCGGGCGTGAGCTGATGACTGTCATGATGATGCCGAGCTGGGCCTAGGCGGACAAGCTCGGGGCGTGGTACGGCCCGGGCCCGGTCGCCTCCGGTCCGTACCGGGTCGGCCGGCGGCCTGTTGCACACGGTGTATGTCAGGAAGTGGTGGGATGGCCGAGCAGGGAAGTGGGACGGACGGTCAGGCGTCCGACGCCCGGTCGACGAACGGCGACGCCGCGGCCAATCCCGAAACCGGAGTACCCCGGACCGGGCAGAGCGGTGGGACCACGGAGAAGACCGCACCGCGCCCGGGGGCCGGGAGGAACGCGGCCGCCACGTCCGCCCGTGCGTCGAATCCGACCTCCTCCCAGGGCGGACGAGCAGCGAGCGCGGGTCCGGCCGGCCGGAGCGGTGCGGAGCGGGCCGGAAGCCCGCAGAGCACGACAAAGACAGAGAATCCCGAAAAGCCGGGGAACCTCGGGAAGCCGGGAAACCCCGGGAGCGCGGTTGCCGCCCCGCGGCAGGGTACCGGCCGTATCCCGCCGACGTCGGTTCCACCCTTGGGAGGAGCTTCACCGGCGCGGTCCGTGGGCGGCGGGCAGCGGTCGGTGCCGCCGGCTCCCGCCCGGCCAGCCGCGGCGGACACCCCGGAATCATCGAAGCGGTCGACGCCATCGAAGACCGACACACCCGCCCAGTCTGGTTCCAGCCAGCCCGGTTCCGCCCAGCCCGGTTCCGGCCAGGGGCGCGGCGCCGTCCGACGGCCCTCGGCTTCGCGGCCCGGGCCGCCCGCCCCGCCCCCGCTCGCCCCGCCCCCGCCCATTCCGGCAGCGGCACCACCGGCCGCGAGCCGTTCGGGTAGTCCCGCGGCACCGCCTCCCCCGAGTCGCACGGGGAATCCGGTCAGCTCGGCCGGAACCGCGCGTTCGACGCCCGGCCGTACGAGTGCCTCCCCACCGCCGGTCTCCCTACCGCCGGCCTCCGCGCAGCTGCCGGCACCGGCGCCGACCCGGGCTCGACCGCCAACGCCAACGCCAACGCCAACGCCAGCGTCGGCACCGACGCCAGCACCGGCACCGTCCCGACCCGCGTGGTTCGAGCGCGACGTCTCGAGGACCTCCGCCGGGTCCGCCGGTTCCGGCGCCAGGGTGCCATCCGTTCCCGGCGTTGAGGAGGGTCCTCGGTCGCGAGGAGTGCCGGCGCCGGTTCCCGTCCGGGATCATCGAGAACCTGGCAGGGATCCCCTGGAGGCCGCGGCCGGGCGTCGGCCGCCCGCCCGTACCGACGGGGATGACCACGTACTCGATCATGATCGTGGTCGTCCACGGGCGTCGCGTTCTGCCGACCCGCCGACCATGCAGGTGCGCCGACAGCTCAGACCCGATCCCGAGCCGGTGCCCTCCGGCACGAGGGACGAGGCGTGGCCCCTACCGGTCTCCGGCGCGCGGCAGGGCGGCGAGCCGGTGACCGATGCCTATTCCTATCCCGACTCCTATCCTGGCCCGGCCTTCGACCGCCGGCTGCAGGCATACCCCGGGCGGAACCGGGGCGCGGGTGACGACCATGACCTGGAGGATCAGGAACGGCGTGCTGACCCGGGGCCGCGGCCGGTTGTCCCGCGTCCGCAGGCCTTGCCCGAGACGCATCGTCCGTCGACGCCGTCCGAACAACCGACGCCGTCCGAACAACCGACGCCGTCCGAACAACCGACGCCGTCCGAACAACCGAGGCCGGCCGCGTCTCGCGACCACCTCGCCGGTTCGGCCCCGGCGAACGGCGGTTTTGCGGCCCGGCGTGCCGATGAGGCCGTGGAAAGTCCCGATTTCCCACCGATCACCGCGCCCCGGCCGGTCGCCCCGTCCCGGCCGGTTGCCGCGCTGATGGTGGTGCTGGCGGCCGTCGGAGCCGGCATCGGCTCCGTCCTGCCGTGGAGCGAGATGTCCAGCGGCGACGAGACACGTACGTTCAGCGGTCTCGTGGTCGGAGACGGGCGCACCATCGGTGTCCTGGCGGTCATGCTCGGTGCCATCGGGGTGGGACGGTTGGTGCGTCGGCCGCTTGCCGGTGCGATCGACGTCGCCCTCGCCCGAATCATCGCGGTCCTGATCGTGATTATCACCGCTCTGGACCGCATCTACGGGCCGCCGACCCTCGCCTCGTTCCGCGCGATTTCCGCGGATGCGATCTCGATCCGTCCACAGGCGGGGATCACGGTGTGCCTCGGCGCCGGCCTCCTCGCCCTGATCGGGGCGGTGCTGCTCCAGCCGAGGACGAAGCCCCCTCGAGGGTGACCCGTCCGCATCGATCCGGTCCCGGTGGTCGTGCTCCCACGTCCTTCCGCTGACCCCTTGCTGGGGGACAGCGGATTCGGTGGATGTGGGTCATGACCGAATCGTCATTGTCCGCGAGGATGTTCCTGGTCAAGGAAACACGGGGGAGTCAAGGGGACGCAGGGAGGACAGGCCGCCGGGCCAGGGGATGTCCGCCGAGGTGTTCCGTTCCTTGATCGGGCGCGCGCTCTCCCGCTGTGCGGGGGGTGGCGTGAGGGCGCGCGCCGGGTCCACGTCCTCGTGATCACTCTGGTGGCGGGGTCAGGCCGTTCCCTCGGCACCGGGATTGAGATGGCCGTCTTCCACTGCGAGTTTGTAGAGGTCGACCTTGGTGCTCGCGTCCCGCCCGGCCTTGCGGTACTTCGATCGGACCCGATCGATGTACTGCTTCGCCGTTTCCGGAGAGACGTTCATCTTGTGGGCAACCGTCTTCATGGGCATTCCGGTCGCATAGAGACGCAGTGCTTCTACTTCTTTGGGCGACAGGCCCGGTTTGTCCGGGGCGTCATCGGTGAGCAGCAGGAATGCCAGCTGCGGCGAGATCCACCCCGTTCCCGCGGCGGCGGCGCGGATCGCGGTGGCCAGATCCTCGATGTCGTCGGTCTTCGGGACGAAGCCCGACGCGCCGGCGCGCATCGCGTCGCGAACCGTCGCGGGAGCCGCCGCGGCGCTGAAAACCACGACCGCGCGGTCCACCGCGAGCAGCCGCTGGATGTTATGGGGCGGCGCGGTGCCATCGCCGAGATCGAGATCGAGCAGGATCACCTGGGCGCCGTGCCCCGGGCCGGCCAGCAGGGCTTCGATGGAGTGAGCGGTGCCGATCAGCCTGAAGTCCTCGACGTCGTGAAGGAGGTCCGCGAGGCCGCGAAGCACGATCGGGTGATCGTCCACTGCCGCCACGGTGATGGCGCCAGGTACTGCGGGTACTGCAGTTCCGTTCGCTACGCTCATGCTGGTCCAGTCGTTCTCCCGGACTTGCCGGCCACGAGGCGACAGACCTCGTCAGGCCGTACGGGCGTTGGTGCCCGCTGGCGGAGCGCGGGGCCCCACCGATCGCTGGGTGCGTCGGGGACACCGCACCCAGCGACGCCAACCATTTCAGCAGATCCCCACCGGGTGGCTGGTGGAGCATAGGGAGGGCCCAGCGTGGCGAGTGTCACGAGGGGACACGTCCATCAGAAGACGATCATAGATCATCGGCCGTCCACGTCCGAGCGCTGCTCGGACGTGCTAGCGGCTCGTGGCGAGTTCGTCGGCGTCGGCGCGGGCAATGGGCGCTGCGCCAGCGGCGCGCCTGGAGCCAGGCTGAGCTGGCCGGCGCGGCGGGCATGACGCAGTCGGCGGTGGCACGGTTCGAGGCCGGCGGCACCGTACCGACACTCCCGGCGCTGGAACGGCTCGCCGAGGCACTCGACGCCGACCTCGACGTCCGCGTCATCCCTCGCTCCGCAGCGTAGGAGACGTTCTGGCACGCCCTGTCCGACATGAGCCGGTGAAATTCAGCGGGCGCCGACGACGGCTAGCTCGTCCAGTCCTCCCAGCTCAGGCCGGTGACCCGGCTGAACTCCGAGGTGTTCGCCGTAACGACTGTCAGCCCGCGCCGCAGTGCCTGCCCGGCGATCAACAGATCGTAGGCGCCAATCGGCGTCCCGGCCTTCTCCAGGGCGGCGCGCACCTCGCCGGCAGTACGGGCGTCCTCGTCATCGAAGTCAAGCAGGTCCAGGTCACCGGAGAGCAGTATCCGCAGGCGCTCGGTGTTCTCCGGCACCTGAGCGCTCTTCGCCACGCCATACCACAGCTCGAACAAGACGACCGACGAGAGCGCGAGATAATCCTCGGACGCTTCGGCCTCCCGGTACCGTTCCCGCACGCCGGCGGGCTTGTTCCGCAGCAGCGCGACCACAGTGTTGGTGTCCAGGAGGTAGCTCATCCGAAGAAGTCCTCCCCGGCGGGCGTCGGCGGCTGGTTCCTGCCGTCCTCGAACAGCGGCACGTCCGCGAAACGGTCCAGCTCGGTGAACCAGGCATCGACATCGGACGCGATCGGCTCCAGCAGCACGCCGTCTCCCATGCGCCGGACGCGCACCCGGTCACCGGGCAGCCGGAACTCCTTCGGGAGCCGCACTGCCTGGCTCCTGCCGTGCATGAAGAGCCTCGCGATCGCCGTGTCCGCCACAACGCCTCCCGCCTATGAGAGCTATCGATAGTATATACCAGGTGTCCGCTGCCGACTCGGTCAGATGGCGGTAGCGCGGGCACGCTGTGGCATGAGGCGGCGGTGCTAGGGCCTG
>NZ_CDWTMG010000032.1:0-32368 GCF_977945845.1 Frankia sp. CcMO1 | reverse complement strand
ACCGACGGGGCCGCGACCCCGATCGACCCGTCCGACCCCGCCGTGGCCCTCGCGGCGGCCCGGGCCCGGGAGAGCGAAGCTGTCCGGCGGCGGGCGAACGCCGCGCACACGCTGGCCGCCGGTAACGACGGCGACGTGGCGGTTCCCGCGCGTGCCCGGCGGATCGGGCGGATCGCCGTCGCGCTGACGGTCGTCGGCTGGACGCTGCACCTGGGGTCCGTCATCACTCGTGGCCTCGCGGCGGAGCGGGTGCCCTGGGGCAACATGTACGAGTTCTCGTCGATGATCTGTCTGATCGCGGTCACGACGTTTCTCGGCCTGATGATCCGGCAGCCGGTCCGGTGGCTGGGCGTCTTCGTCATGCTGCCGGTCGTGCTCTCGCTCGGTTTCGCCGGCACCGTGCTCTATGTCGCCGCGGGACCGCTGGTGCCCGCGCTCAACTCGTACTGGCTCAAGATCCATGTGGTCGGTGCGATCGTCGCCAGCGGGGTATTCCTGGTCTCCGCCGTGACCACGGTGTTGTTCCTCATCAAGGAGCGTTGGGAAAACCGGCTGGCCGAGGTCGCGGCCGGACGGGCTGACGCGAGCCGGGCCATGCAGCGCCGGGGCGGCATCGTCATGCGCCTGCCGTCGTCAACGGCGCTCGACACACTGTCCTACCGGGTCATCGCGTTCGCGTTCCCGATCTGGACCTTCGCGATCATTGCCGGGGCGATCTGGGCGGAGGCGGCATGGGGCCGCTACTGGGGGTGGGACCCCAAGGAGACGTGGTCGTTCATCACCTGGGTCTGCTACGCCGCCTACCTGCACGCCCGCGCGACGGCTGGATGGCGTGGGCGGCGGGCCGCGACGATCTCGCTGCTGGCCTTCAGCGCCCTGTTCGTGGACTACTACCTGGTGAATCTGATCATCTCGGGGCTGCACTCCTACGCCGGCATCTGACCCTCCCCGCGGCTGCTGGTCCCTGGTCCCGGTCTGGCCCCGTCGGGGAGAACGGGCGGGTTACCTGCAGCCTGCGGAGAACACCCCGCTCGGCCGCGTACCGGAACGACGGACCGCCGCTCGTCCCGGTGCGCGGAGCCGGTCAGCCGCGGGTTCGTGCCCCTGGATCCCCCGCGTCCAGGCGGCTCAGCCGTGGGACGACGACGGCGGCGGTCCGGCCTCGCCCTTGCGGATCCGGGCGGACAGTTCCCGCATGAAGTCCGGGTCGTCGTCGGGACCCTTCGGCCGGACGGCGGCCCGGCGGGTGCCCGTCCGTGCGCTGTACCGGTTGAAGCCGCCATCACGCCGGCTGTCGACGCCCCAGGACGATCGTTGCCCGAAGGCCGGGTGGTCGGAGACCGGCCGGCGCAGCGGTCGCTCGCCGGCGCTGTTCGCGCGAGGCCGACCGAAGAAGAACCATCCGGCGGTGCCGAAGATACCAAGGAAGATCACTGCTACGATCCACGCGAGTTTGGGCATGATCCGAACCTCCTCGGGGGGTGTCCCGAAGACATCGATGATCGCGTAAGCCCAAACACCAATGATCACAAACGTCAGCGCGAGGCCCAGCACCGGCCGGTCGCTCCTTCCTGCTTTTCTTGATCGTTATGTTCGTCGTGACCTGTCAGGTATGGAACATCCGATCCGCGGGCATCTAATCCCGACCCGTGGCGAAACCCCCGACCGTGGCGAAATCCCCGACCGTGGCGAAATCCCCGACCCGTGGCGACGTCACGGACGGGTGGCGTCACGGACGGGCGACCCCACCAGATGGGTCAGGCGAGCACGTACCGTCCGCTATGGCCTGCGGCGGACGTACATGTCGTGGTGATGGCCGGCCCGTGTACCTCTAGTGTGCCTTCCGCGCCGACTCCTCGTCCCTCCGGTCCGTTATCCGACGCGGTCGTGCCCGTGGCGTGACGTGTTGAACTGGGATCGTGACCACCTGTGGGCGGTCGGGCATCCACCCGTGGCGACTGCGAGGATGGAGGTCATGGCCTGGGCGGATCTGCGTGCGTTCCTTGCTCATCTCGAAAGGCGGAAGGATCTGCGCCGCGTCACCGTACCCGTCGACCCGCGTCTCGAGGTCACCGAGATCGTGACCCGGGTGGTACGGGAGCGCGGGCCGGCTCTGCTGTTCGAGTCCCCGGCCGGCGCCGACATGCCGCTGGCGATCAACGTGTTCGGCACCGAGGAGCGGATGGCTGCCGCGCTCGGCGTCGAGGCGCTGGACGACATCGGTGAACGGCTCGGCGCGCTGCTGCGCCCGCAGCTGCCGATCGGCCTGTCCGGGTTGCGCGAGGCGTTCGGCAAGGCGGCGTCGCTCGCCTCGATCCCGCCCCGCCGGGTCCGGACCGCGCCCTGCCAGGACGTCATTCTCAAGGGTCCGGACGTCGACCTGTTCCGGCTGCCGGGGGTGCACGCCTGGCCGAACGACGGCGGGGCCTTCCTCAACCTCGGTCTGACGCACACGAAGCACCCCGAGACCGGGGCGCGCAACCTCGGGATGTACCGGTTGCAACGCCACGACGCACGCACCGTCGGCATGCACTGGCAGATCCACAAGGACTCCAACGCGCATCACGCGGTCGCCGAGCGGCGTGGGGAGCGGCTGCCGGTCGCGATCGCGTTCGGGTGCGACCCGGCGGTCACCTACGCCGCGTCCGCGCCACTGCCCACCGACCTCGACGAGTACCTGTTCGCCGGTTACCTGCGCGGCGAGCGGGTGGAGATGATCGACTGCCTCTCCGTCCCGCTGCGGGTGCCCGCGAACGCACAAGTGGTGCTCGAGGGCTGGCTCGAGCCGGGGGAGCGGCTGCCCGAGGGGCCGTTCGGCGACCACACCGGCTTCTACACCCCCGTCGAACCGTTCCCGGCGCTGCACGTCGACGTGATGACGACGCAGCGTGACCCGGTGTTCCAGACGATCGTGGTCGGTCGGCCGCCGCAGGAGGACGGTCCGATGGGCAAGGCCACCGAACGGATCTTCCTGCCGCTGGTCAGGATGATGATCACCGAGATCGTCGATTATGACCTGCCTGAGGCGGGGGTGTTCCACAACTGCTGCATCGTCTCCATCGAGAAGCGTTATCCGAAGCACGCGCAGAAGGTGATGAACGCGGTCTGGGGGGCCGGGCTGCTGTCGTTGTCGAAGCTGATCGTGGTCGTCGACGCCGACTGCGACGTGCACGACTACCACGAGGTCGCCTGGCGCGCCTTCGGCAACGTCGACTATGCCCACGACCTGATCACGACCATCGGGCCGGTGGACCATCTCGACCACGCCGCCTACGAGCAGTTCTGGGGCGGCAAGGTTGGTGTGGACGCGACCCGCAAGCTACCGAGCGAGGGTTACCGGCGCAACGGCGGCTGGCCGGAGGAGATCGTCATGGACGAGGCGGTCCGCGAACGGGTCACCCGCCGATGGAAGGAGTATGGACTGTGACCGTCCTCCTTGTTCCTTGCCTATCCAGAGGGACAAAAAGGACGCTAGGGCCTCTGGATAGGCAAGGAACAAGGAGTGGTGATTGCGGTGAGTGACGCCGCGTGGGTGCCGGGCGCGTCGGAGCCGGTCGGGCGAGGGTCGGGAGCCGGCCCGGGACACGCCGCCGGCCGGGTACGGGCGTTCCTGCGGCTCGTCGTCATCGAGCACTCGGTCTTCGCGCTGCCGTTCGCCTACATCGCGGCGCTCGCCGCCTCGTTCGCGGATTCCCGGTCGGTGCACTGGTCGGACCTCGCCCTCGTCAGCGTGGCGATGGTCGCGGCCCGAACCTTCGCCATGGCCGCAAACCGGGTCATCGATCGCGCGATCGACGCCCGTAATCCGAGGACGGCGAACCGAGAGCTGGTCACCGGCGTGGTCTCGGTGCGCACGGCGGTCGTCGGCGCCGCGGTCGCGCTCGCCGTCTTCCTCACCGCCGCCGCGGCCCTGTCCTGGCTCTGCCTGCTGCTCGCGCCGGTCGCCGTCGCGCCGCTCGTCGTCTACCCCTACGCGAAACGGTTCACCGACTTCCCGCACGCCGTGCTCGGCATCGCCCAGGCGGTGGCCCCGGTCGGCGCGTGGATCGCGGTCACCGGCGAGTGGTCCTGGGCCGCACTGGTGCTCGGCCTCGCGGTCGGTAGCTGGATCGGCGGCTTCGACGTGATCTACGCCTGCCAGGATGCCGAGGTCGACCGGCGCATCGGCGTGCGTGCGGTGCCGGCCCGGTTCGGGGTGCGGGCCGCGCTCATTGGCTCCACGGTTACGCATATGATCACCTTTGCGTTGTTCATCGTCTACGGGCTGCTGGACAACGCTGGTGCGTGGTGGTGGGCCGGGCTCGTGCTGACGGCGGCGGCATTCTGCTATGAGCACGCCATTGTGTCCCCGAACGACCTGTCGCGGGTCAACCGGGCCTTCCTCACCGCGAACGGATTCGTCGGCATCGTCCTGTTCCTCTTCGCCGTCGTCGATCTCGCCAGCCGTGGCCTGGCCGTCTGAGCGTCGGATTCGTCATGGCCGATGTTTTCAGTGCCCCCGAGGAGGAGGCCGGACCGCGCCTGCCGTGGGTGGTCGGGGTGAGCGGCGCCAGTGGAACCCCCTACGCGGCCGCGGTGCTGCGTGGCCTGCTGGCCGCCCGGCTGCCAGTCGATCTGGTGCTGTCCCGCGCGGCCCGCCTGACCCTGCTCGATGAGACGGGCATCGCCTGGCGTGACTCCGCCTGGGCGAAAGCCCTGGTCACGTGGTTGTCCATGCCCCTGGGCGGGGTGTCACCTCCAGAGGGTGTGTCGGCGCGGCGGGCCGATCGTGACGCGCTGGCCGATACGGTGTCCACCCTCGTCGAGGTACATGCCCCGGGTGATCTGGGGGCGCCGACGAGCAGCGGTTCGTACCCGACCCGCGGGATGATCGTCGTCCCGGCGAGCACGGCCTGCCTAGCCGGCATCACCCTGGGATTGTCCAAGGATCTGTTGCAGCGGTCGGCGGATGTCACGCTCAAGGAAGGCCGCCGTCTGATCGTCGTCCCGCGGGAGATGCCCTACACCCGCGCGACGCTGCGCCACATGTTGGACCTGCACGACGCCGGGGCGGTGGTGGCCGCGGCGAGCCCGGGATTTTACGCGGGCGTACGGACGGCCGGCGATCTCGTCGACTTCGTGGCCGGGCGGGTGCTCGACGCCGCCGACGTGCCGCACACGCTCTTCCGGCGTTGGACCGGCGAGCTCGGCGGCGCCCGCTGTGACCTGCCGGGCCGCCGTGACCTGGCGGACGTCGAGGCGGCGCCACCGGCCGGGTGACGCCTGTTCCCCCTGGCGCAGGCCCCGCCCGGACAGGCACAGTTGTCGGGAACAGGCCCCGACCGGGGCCGCGGTGCCGGCGGGATGAGGACGATATGGCCACGGGTGGGCGCGGACCGGTGAGGAACCGGGGCCGCGGAACCGGCGGGGTGGACGGGGCCACGGCACGCAGACCCGCCTCGGCGGGGGGCCGCGGCGCCTCGGCGCGGCCGGGTCGTCCCACTCGCGCCGAGCGGCCCGCGCCGCAGGACGTGAACCTGCGTGCGCAACTGCCGTACTTCCTGACCCGCGTCGTCGCCCTCGCCGTGATCACCGTAATCCTGGTGACCGTGGGGCTGAACCTGCTGATGGCGCTGCTCATTGGGTTCGCCGTCGCCGGACTGCTGACCTGGCCGCTCGGGCGGATGCAGCGCAGGGCCGCACAGCGGGCCGCTCAGCGCCCGGATGCCGGGAACACCGGGAACGGCGGGAACACCGGGAACGGCGGGTAGCCGCGAGTAATCCGGATGCCCCGCCGGATCGCGGGGCGGCTGTGACCGGGTAGCTGTGCTCGCCTCCGAGGACGCTGAGAGCTGCGGGCTAGGCTAGAAGGCATGGATGCTGGGCTCAAGCGGGAGATCGAGGCCAAGGTTTCCGTCGGCGAGAGGCTGAGCCGTGCCGACGGGGAGGCGCTGTACGCCAGCGACGACCTCGTCTGGTTGGGCGGTCTCGCCCACGAGGTTCGTACCAGAAAGAACGGCGACAAGACCTTTTTCAACGTCAACCGGCATCTGAACCTGACGAACGTCTGCTCGGCGTCCTGCGCGTACTGCTCGTTCCAGCGCAAGCCCGGTGAGTCCGATGCTTACACCATGCGCATCGAGGAAGCTGTCCGGCTGGCGAAGGAGATGGAGCCGGCCGGGATCACCGAGCTGCACATCGTCAACGGTCTGCATCCGACGCTGCCCTGGCGCTACTATCCGCGCTCGCTGCGGGAGCTAGGCAAGGCGCTGCCCGGCGTCGCGTTGAAGGCGTTCACCGCTACCGAGATCCACTGGTTCGAGAAGATCAGCGGCCTGTCCGCCGACGAGATTCTCGACGAGCTCATCGATGCGGGACTCGAGTCGCTCACCGGCGGCGGTGCGGAGATCTTCGACTGGGAGGTCCGCCAGAAGATCGTCGGTCACGAGACGCACTGGGAGGATTGGTCGCGCATCCACCGGCTCGCCCACGCCAAGGGCCTGCGCACCCCGTGCACGATGCTGTACGGGCACATTGAGGAGCCCCGGCACCGGGTGGACCACGTGCTGCGGCTGCGTGAGCTGCAGGATTCCACGGGCGGGTTCACGGTCTTCATCCCGCTGCGCTTCCAGCACGACGCCGCCGGTGACCCGCGCAACCGGTTGATGAACCAGCCGATGGCGACGGGGGTCGAGGCGTTGAAGACGTTTGCCGTCTCCCGGCTGCTGTTCGACAACGTGGATCACATCAAGTGCTTCTGGGTGATGCACGGCCTCACCACGGCGCAGCTCGCGTTGAACTTCGGCGCTGACGACCTCGACGGTTCCGTTGTCGAGTACAAGATCACGCACGATGCGGACCGGTTCGGGACGCCGCACACCATGACCCGCGAGGATCTGCTCGCAATCATCCGCGACGCCGGCTTCCGCCCGGTCGAGCGGGACACCCGCTACCGGGAGATCCGTGTCTACGACGGTCCCGACCCGGCTCGGCGTGACGTCCCGACCTCGATCGACGCCTGACCGGTGGACCGGATGGGCACCGGGGACGGGCCGGGGCCGGCCCGCGGATCCGAGGAGTCGCCGGCGCCCGGGAGTCCCGGGCCTGTCCGGCCCCCCGGAGCGCCCGGCATCGGATCGATCTTTGTGCTTGCCTTCCTGGTGATCCTGTTTCCGGGGGTGGCCGGGTACGTGGTGCTCGACTGGATCGGTCTGCCGATCGGCGCCGCCGGCCTGCTGGGTCTGTTCGTCGTCTTCCTGGGGCTGGGCTTCTTCCCGACCGTGCTGCGCCGGCTTGGCTGGGTGCCGACGAAGAGACGGAGGACGTGATGGTGCAACCGCGTAGGCGGCTGGTTCCGTGGCTACAGCGGCTTCCGTGGCCACAGCGGGTTTCGTGGCCACAGGGGGCGATGCCTGACTCGCCGACCGGATCGGGCCAGGCGGGCGAGCGCGGCCTGCTTGGCATCAACCTGCGGTACTTCGCGGTACGCGTGCTGCTCTTCGGAGCGGTGCTGGCCGTGGTCCTGCTGCTGGGGGTGAGCGGGCTGCTGGCCTTCGCCCTGGCCGTGGTGTTCAGCGGGCTGCTCAGCTATCCCCTGGCGTTGCGCCAGCGCCGCGTGGTCATCGAGGTCATGGAGGAGCGCCGGGGCGGACGGCGTTGACCGGAGCCGGAGCGGACAACGATGGCGATACCCAGGCCCGTCCCCGGGTGGGGCACATCCAGTTTCTGAACTGCCTGCCGCTGTACTGGGGACTGGTCCACTCCGGTGCTCTGCTCGACATCGAGCTGACGAAGGACACCCCGGACCGGCTGAACGACGCGCTGGTCGCCGGCGATCTCGATATCGGTCCGATCAGCCTGGTGGAGTACCTCCGGCATGCCGACGAGCTCGTCGTGCTGCCCGACCTCGCGGTCGGCTCCGACGGTCCGGTCCTGTCCGTCGTGCTGGGCACGGCGGCGCCGCTCATGGAGATCCGGACCGTCGCGCTCGGCTCGACGTCCAGGACCAGCGTGCTGCTCGCCCGGATGTTGCTGGAGGATCGCTACGGCCTGCGACCGGAGTATGTGACGATGCCGCCGGACCTGCCGTCGATGCTGCGGGAGGCGGATGCCGCAGTGATCATCGGTGATGCCGCGCTACGGGCGACCTACGATGCCGAGCGGGGCGGTCCGGACCATCCTCTCCGGCTCGTCGATCTCGGTGCCGCCTGGCGGGAGTGGACCGGCCTGCCCATGGTGTTCGCCGTGTGGGCCGCCCGACGGTCCTTCGCCGAACGCCGTCCCGGGGTGGTCAAGGAGGTGCACGGCGCGTTCCGCTCCGGACTCGACCTGGCGCTGCGTGATGTGGACGAGGTCGCGGCGCGGGCGGCCCGTTTTGAGGTGTTCGACCCGGGCACGCTGGCCCGGTATTTCACCACTCTCGACTTTCGGCTCGGTGCGCGCCAGCAGGCGGGGATTATCGCCTTCGCCGGGCGTGCCGCGCGGCGAGGTGATGTTCCGGCGCTGCGCGCACTGCGTTTCGCGGACGTCTGACCGCCGCTCAGACCGGTGGTCGGAACGCGTGAGAGATACTGGTCGGCGGAATCGGAACCGCTCGGCGCGTACTCGCCGTGGCGAAGCGCGCGATACGTCCCTTTACCAGCGCGACCAACCGGGGCGGGGTGGCTCGCCCGCCCGGCGCGATCAGCATCTCGTCGAGCGTCTCGCCACCGGCGTCATCCCCGCCGGCCAGAGCATACCTTGGATCGCTGGGTTCACCTGGCGGCCCGGACCGTGGGTCCGGTGGCACGGGGGCCCCGAGGCCGTCGCCGGACGCGATGCCGGGTTCGGTGCCGGGTTCGCTGCCGGGTTCGCTGCCCTCGCAGGCCTGCCGGGCGGCCGCGTCGATGAGGCTGTTGACCGCGAGGGTCCAGGCCCGTAGTCCTTCCTGACCGGTCAGCTCGGTGAACACCGCCGCCTCGAGGCAGCAGGTGCTGGCTCCCGCGAGCTCGTCCACGTCCAACAGGGAGATGGCGAGCAGCCCGGCCAGGTGACCCGCGAGCATGAACAGCCGGAACTGCTGGTGCGGCAGCATGGGCGTGTGCAGCAGGTTGTCGACGACGTTCTGCTGCTCCAGCACCTGGGCGGTGACGTCCTGTGGATCGAGCCGGTCGGCCTTGGCGATCAGATCGGCCACCAACCGATCGAGGTAGTCCAGTTCGGTGTCCGACCGGCGGTGGTCGAGCAGATCCGAAACCCGGCGGCGGGACTCCCGCTCCGGATCGGGCTGGCGACGCAGGCGTTCTGCCCGGGCGGCGACGGCTGCCTCACGCAGGTCGATGAGGGCGCCCCCGGCCTCCAGCGCCGCGTCGACTGCGGCGATCACCGGCCGGGAGGGGATGCCTCGGCTGGGCTGTTCGAGCTGACCGATGTACTGGCGGCTGTAGCCGGTGCGTCGGGCGAGCTCCTCCCGAGAGAGGACACGTTCACAGCGCCGCCGTCGGACCTCAGCGGGTAGCAGGTCTTCGGCGGTCGCTGCATCGTGCCGGCCTCGGCTCCGTTGCCGCATCTGTGACGTCCTTCCGCGTGGCAAGGTCCCGCCTCCCGAGGAGGGAAGCTCAGCAGTCGTGTGCTGTCTCTGCTCGCCCGCCTGACGGTCGCCCGCCCGATGGCCAGTAGAGAGTCACCGATAGTGATCAGATTACTCCAGGCCGCACCCTAGTAAACTAGAGGTCAAAAGTCCCATACACATCCAGTTTCACTGATTACTCTCAGTTGTCAAACGGCAGGCGAAGTCGATCGGCATCGCGCTTCGTGGTCGGCCGATCGATCGCCGTGTGGAAGTCGCCCGTCATACCGCACCTCCGTCGAGACATTATGCCGACCTTCTTGGGTTATTGTTGGGAAACGCGAGTGTTGCCACGGAAGTGTTGGCGGAAAGCGGCGGAATCGCCGAGGGCTCGTCCGGACGGGCTATTCCCGCATGGTGTGCTATCGCGGCCGCGTCCAGGCTGCGGTGCTTCGCGACGGTCTGCGGGTATCGGCCTGATGGCCAACGTGGGTCATCCTCGGAAACCATCCTGAATGACGATGCGCGGGGTCGGGCGGGGCGCGTACAAAAGAATGGTGGATACCGGCCGTTCGGTGGATGCCGACACCGTCGGGCTCGTCGGGGAGAAGGCCGTCGGCCTGGTCGGCGGTTCCGCTGTGGGCCGTGGTTCCGCTCCGGCGGAGCAGGTGCCTCCGCCCGCTCCACGGCGCGTAGTCGTCGTCGACGACGCGGACGGGGTGCGCGACCTATTGTGCCTGTTGCTGGAGACCGAACCCGACTTCGTGATCGTCGGCGCCGCGTCCAACGGCGCGGAGGCGATCGACGAGGTCGTCCGCACCGAGCCGGACCTCGTGCTGCTCGACCTGGCCATGCCGGTCCTCGACGGCATCGCCGCCCTGCCGCGGATCCGGCGGGTCGTGCCGCGGGCCACGGTGGTGATCTTCACGGGATTCTCCGAGGATGCGTTGCTCGACCAGGTGCTGGAACTCGGCGCGGACGGCCTGCTGGAGAAGGGGCTGGCCACCGGTCCGCTGGTGGAGCAGCTCCGGCGGCTGTGCGCCGCCCACCGGACGATCTGAGCGATCTCGTGACCGGCGGGATTGTTCATTTTCTCCGCTGCCATGACGGCCATGGCGGACGGTCTCGGGGCTGGTCGTCCGGTTTGTTGCAGTTTGGAGCAGGGCGGCGGGTCGAAGTAGGCCGGACAGTGCCCCGACTTGCCCATCAGCCGTACTTCTGTGGAAACATGGGCTCGTGACTACGTGCGCCCTCGCTGGTGGGGTGCCGGTTGGGCAGGCGTCAGGCCTTCCGCTTGACGTCTCCCGTCGGCGCCGGGCTGCGTCGTCCCCCGCGGTGCCGTGCCTGGTGATTGAGCCGATGCTCGTCGCCCGTCTGCACGTCGACCTGCTGCGGGTCTCCAGCGCCGGCTGTCGCCGCTCCCGCTGACGTCTCCGTTCGTGGCGCCCGCTGCCGGCGCCGCGACTTCCTTGCGCACCGAGAGATCTCATGACTTCTCCTGCTCGTCCTGCCCGGTCCGCGCGCCCGTCCCGACCCAAGGGAACGGGCCAGTGGGCGTTGGGATATTCCGAGCCGCTCAACGCGAACGAGCGGATGAAGAAGGACCAAGGCGGCCTGGAGGTGCGGGACCGCATCCTCAACCTCTACCCGCGTACCGGTTTCGACGGGATCGATCCCCAGGACCTGCGGGGCCGGTTCCGGTGGTGGGGTCTGTACACCCAGCGCCGGCAGGGGATCAGCGGCGGGCGGACGGCGATCCTCGAACCCGAGGAACTGGACGACTCCTACTTCATGCAGCGCATCCGACTCGACGGCGGCCGGATGACTTCGGATCAGCTCCGGGTGATCGCCGACGTCTCCACCCGCTACGGCCGGGACGTCGCCGATGTCACCGACCGGCAGAACATCCAACTCCACTGGATCCGGATCGAGGATGTGCCGGCGATCTGGGCGGCACTGGAGAACGCCGGCATGACCACCGCCGAGGCCTGTGGCGACACCCCCCGGGTGATCCTCGGTTGCCCGCTCGCCGGGGTCGACGGTGACGAGATCATCGACGGGAGCGAGGCGATCGACGAGGTCGTCCGCCGGTTCATCGGCGACCCTACGCTGGCCAACCTGCCCCGTAAGTTCAAAAGCGCCATCTCCGGCTGCGCCGACCACTGCACGTTGCACGAGATCAACGACATCGCGTTCGTCGGGGTCATCCATCCGGAACTGGGAGCCGGCTATGATCTGTGGGTCGGTGGCGGTCTGTCGACGAACCCGCGGCTCGGCGTGCGGCTGGGCGCGTTCGTGCCGCCGGCGCGGGTTGCCGAGGTCTGGCACGGCGTCGTGTCGCTGTTCCGAGACTACGGTTACCGCCGGCTGCGCACCCGCGCCCGGTTGAAGTTCCTGGTCGCGGACATGGGCGCCGAATGGGTGCGCGCGACCCTGGAGAAGGAGTACCTGGCTTCGGCGCTGCCTGACGGCCCGGCGCCGGCCCCGCCGCGCAGCGAGGGGCGCGACCACATCGGGGTGCACCGCCAGCGCGACGGCCGCAACGCCGTGGGGTTCGCACCGCGGGCGGGTCGGCTCAGCGGGACCACGCTGACCGCGGTGGCGGACCTCGCCGATCGGTTCGGGCAGGGCCGCATCCGCGCCACGACGACGCAGAAGCTCGTCATCCTCGATGTCGCCGACGCGGGCGTCGACGCGCTGGAGGCCGAACTCGGTGCGCTCGACCTGGTGGTCCGCCCAAGCGTGTTCCGGCGCGGCACGATGGCCTGCACCGGTATCGAGTTCTGCAAGCTGGCGATCGTCGAGACCAAGGGCCGGGCCCGCGACCTCATCGACGAGCTCGAACGCCGGCTGCCCGACTTCGACGAGCCGATCGGGATCAACGTCAACGGCTGCCCCAACGCCTGCGCCCGCTTCCAGGTCGCAGACATCGGGCTCAAGGGTTCCCTGGTACCGGACGACGCCACCGGTGAGATGGTCGAGGGCTTCCAGGTCCACCTCGGCGGGCACCTGGGTACCAGGTCGCGGCTGGGCCGCAAGTCGCGTGGTCTGAAGGTGACCGCCGACGGCCTCGTCGACTACGTCGTCGCGGTGCTGGAGACCTACCGGGCGGGCCGGACCGCGGGGGAGAGCTTCGCGGACTGGGCGGAGCGGGCCGACGAGGCCCAGCTGACGGCGCTCGGTGCCGCTGATGGCTAGCGGTGAGCGGGTGGTGCCCTTCTACTGCCCGTACTGCGGCGAGGAGGACATCGTCCCGGACACGCCGCCGGAGGGCTCCGGCGCGGGACCTGGCCACGGGTACTGGGCGTGCCGATCCTGCCTGCGGGGCTTCCGGCTGAGTCTGACGGCCCTCGCGGCCGCCGGAGCCGGGTTGCGTGACGACGAGGAGACGAGCTGATGGATGCCGCGTTGCAGGCCCGGGCGCTGCGGGCCGGGGACGATCTCGAGGGTGCGCCGGCGGAGGAGATCCTGTGCTGGGCGGTCGAGGAATTCGGGACGAAGCTGGCGATCGCCGCCTCAATGGCTGAGACGATCCTCGTGGACATGCTCGCCCGGATCCGGTCCGACGTCCCCGTGGTTTTCATCGACACTGGTTATCACTTCCCCGAGACCGTCGGTACCCGGGACGCGGTGGCCGGAATCTACGACCTGCCGATCATCAGCGCCCGTCCGCAGCTCACCGTCGTCGGCCAGGACGCCGTCTACGGTCAGGACCTCTACCGGACCGACCCGGACCTGTGCTGCCGGATGCGCAAGGTCGTTCCGCTGGATCGGGCCCTGGCTCCCTACCGTGCCTGGGCCGCGGGGTCGCGGCGGGCGGAGTCGCCCAGCCGGGCGAAGCTCCGGGTCGTCGACTGGGACGCCAGACGGGGCAAGGTGAAGATCCACCCGCTCGCGGCCTGGACCGACGAGGACGTCGAACGCTACGTGGCCGAGCACGGCGTCATCGTCAACCCGCTCCTCTCCGACGGTTACGACTCGGTTGGCTGCTGGCCGTGCACCCGGCGGGGCGCCGGCCGGGAGGGCCGGTGGGCCGATTCGATCAAGACGGAGTGTGGTATCCACTGACCTCCTCGGGCCTGCCGGCTGCCAGTGTTCGAAGGCAACCGAGCAGGTACGGTGCACGCCGTGACGGACGGGCGAAGTGTGGGTGAGGTCTGGCTGGTCGGCGCGGGCCCGGGCGATCCCGGTCTGCTCACCGTTCGCGGCCGTGAGGTGCTGGCGAACGCGGACGTCGTGGTCACCGACCGGCTCGCCGCGGCCGTCCTCCTCGGCGCCGCCCCGGCCGGCGCCGAGATCATCCACGTGGGCAAGAGCCCGACCGCGCCGTCGTGGACCCAGGAGGAGATCAACGCGGTCCTCGTCGACCGGGCGCGCGCCGGTGCGCGCGTCGTCCGCCTCAAGGGCGGCGATCCCTACCTGCTCGGGCGAGGCAGCGAGGAGGCGCAGGCCTGCGCCGTGGCGGGGGTCGCGTGCACCGTCGTGCCCGGCGTTACCTCGGCGCTGGCCGTACCCGCCTGTGCCGGCATCCCGGTCACTCATCGTGGTCTCGCGCAGGAGGTTGCCATCGTCTCGGGGCACCTGCCACCCGGCCATCCGGAGTCGACGGTGGACTGGGCCGGTCTCGCGGCCTCCCGGGCGACCATCGTTATCCTGATGGGGGTGGCGCGTCTCATGGACATCACCGACGCGCTGCTCACCGGCGGTCGCCCCGGGGCGACGCCGGTCGCGGTCATCGAGCGCGGGGCGACCCCGGCGCAGCGGGTCCTGCGGACCACCCTGGACGCGCTGGCGATCGACGCGATCGCGGCCGGTGTGCGGTCTCCCGCGGTGATCGTGGTCGGAGAGGTCGCGGCGCGCCGGGACGCGCCGGTCTCGGAGGCGGGGCCGCTCGCCGGGATCCGGGTACTCGTGGCTCGTACCCGGCCGCGGCCGGGTCTGCTGGCTCGCCGGCTGCGGCAGCTGGGCGCGGATGCGGTCGAGACCGTTGTCGCCCGGCCCGCGCCGGTCGAGGACGCCGGTGCCGTGCTGGTGGCGGCGTTGCCGGGAGCGGATGGTCTGCTGCTGGCCGATGCGGACGAGGTCGCCGCCGTGGTGGCCCTGCTGCGTCGAGCCGGCACCGACGTGCGGGCGTTGGCCGGCCTGACTCTCGTCGCGGCCCGCGGGGACGCCGCGGAATCGCTTGACGGGCTGGGCCTCGCCTCGGTGCCCGTCGCCGAGCTGTCCATGGATCCGTCGTCGACCGGTCTCGCCGGTCCGACCGGCTCGTCGCGGGTGCTGATCGTCGGCGCGGCGGACCCGCCGGACGGGGTGTGTTCCCTGCGCCGGGTGCCGCTGCTTACCGACGTGACCGCCGAGCCGGATCCCCGGATCGCCGAGGAGCTCCGGCACGGCGACTTCGACGTCGCGGCCTTCGCGTCGTCCACCGCCGCCCGCAGCACCGCCGAGATCTACGGACCTCTCCCGCCCGATCTGCTCATCGCGGCGATGGGTCGACGCAGCGCGCTGGCCTGTGCGGTGGCGGGCATGCGGGTGGACATCGTGCCCACCGAACCCGGGGTCCATCCGCTCGCGGCCGCCGTCGCGGACTTCGTCGTCACCAGCCGGTCCACCGGCTCGCCGGATGGTTGATCTTCGGAGCGGCGGCCTCGGCTTCGCGGACCAGGAGACGCAGGGTGTCGTCGAGCCGCGCGCGGACCGCGTCGACGACGCTCGCGTGCAGCCCGAGCGGCTCCGACAGCACCCATCGGGTCGTCGGGTGCCGGCACCGGGCGTCGTCGAGTGCCGCCGGGATGTCTCGGCGGGTGTGATTGCCGTCGAACAGGAAGAACGGGTAGACGACGATCTCGGTGCATCCCGCGTCGGCCAGCGTGGCGTACCCGGTGGCGATGTCGGGCCGGGCGATTTCGAGGAAGGCGGCTTCGGCCGCCCCCCACGTCCATGGCGCGGCGGCATGGCCGGGATCGACCACATGGCCGGGATCGACCACATGGCCGGGATCGACCAGGAGCCGGTGGGCGAGCTCCCGAACCGTCGCGTTCGCCTCATCCCGCCGGGATCCGTGACCGATCACCAGTAGACCGCGCATGTTCCCAGTGTGCGCCGCGGGTCCGTCGGCGCCCGGTCGGGCGCCGACGGACAACGGCCACGCCTGTCGGTCACGCCCGCCGGGCGCTCAGCCGCCGGTGCCGTCGTCGGAGCTGTGCCCCGGGAAGATCTTTGCCGACGGGTCCACCACCGGCGCCGCGTTGTTGACCGCCGTCGCGGCCTCCCCGAAACCCGTCGCGATCAGGCGGACCTTCCCTGGGTACTCAGTGATGTCGCCGGCCGCGAAGATCCGCTCGACTCCGGTCGCCATCGTCGGGTCGACGACGATGTGCCGCTTGTCAATGGTCAGATTCCAGCGGGTCAGCGGTCCGAGGTCGGCGGTGAATCCGAGCGCGGCGACGACCGCCTGCGCGGGTCGGACATGTCGGTCGCCGGTGCGGGTCTGCACCAGTTCGACCTTCTCGATCCACTCCTCACCGTGGACCGTGGCGACCTCGGTGAAGGTCAGGATCTCGACGGAGGACGCCTCGACCCGCTCGGCTGTGGACATATGCGCCCGGAACCGGTCCCGACGGTGCACGAGGGTGACCGAGCGGGCGATCGGCTCCAGGGACAGCGCCCAGTCGAAGGCGCTGTCCCCGCCGCCGACCACGATGACGTCCTGGCCGGTGTGGACGTCGAGCTTGGGCACGAAGTAGACCAGGCCGCGGCCCAGATGCGCGGTGCCGGTGGGCAGCGGGCGGGGGGTGAAGGTGCCGAGACCGCCGGTGATGACGACGACCTTGGCGCGTACCCGAAGACCCTGGCTGCTGGTCACCACCACGGCGCCCGGCTCGTGGGTCAGCTCGGCGGCCTGCTGGCCCAGCAGGTAGGTGGGGGAGAACTGGTTCGCCTGGATCAACAGGGCGTCGATCAGTTCACGGCCCCGGACGGCCGGCAGGCCCGCGATATCGTAGATCATCTTCTCCGGGTACATCGCGGTGACCTGACCGCCGGCCTCGGGCAACGAGTCCATGAGCGCGACTGACAGGCCACGGAATCCGGCGTAGTAGGCGCCGTAGAGGCCGGCCGGCCCGGCGCCGACGATCAGCATGTCGACGTCGGTGTCGACCGGGGACGTCCCCGACCGCACGGCGCCGGTGACGCTCGCCCTGGCCGCGGGGTCGGTCTCCGTGACCGCGTTCGTGGGCTGGTGCGCATCGGCGGACTGCGTGACCACGGGTGACTCCCTAAGCTTGGCGGCCGACCGGCGCTGTCGGGGCAGCCGGTCGGTAGCAGTGGATGTTCCCTCCCTCATCCTGCCGGAGACACGCCGCACCCGCCTTCATCCGCGGAATGGTGAGTCGTCGACCACCTGTGGTTGTCGTCGACTACCTGCGGTCCCCTCGGATACGGCTGGCGGGAACGACCGGATCCGCCGCGTCGGCTGGCGGACAACGCTCGACATCGATTTACTCGAGAGGGTTAGCGTTAGCGTGACTTCCGCGCCGTTGCGGATGCCCGTAGGGACTGGGCGACGACGGACTGTGGCGTGATGATGGGTTCGTCTCCCTGCACGGGGAGACAATTGCGGCACCGGTGACGGCTCCCAGGCCGGAACGGTACCTGGGCCGCGGCCGGAGGTATAACACGGGCGGGAGAACAGTGACGGAACGATCGGCGCGTCGGGTTTCGCCTAGTGGCGGATATCCGGCCGAGGCGCCGCATCCCGATGATCCGACCACGATCGGTGTTTACCAGGTCGTCGGTCGGCTGGGCGCGGGTGGGATGGGAACGGTGTTCCTCGCCCAGGACGCAGCCGAGAAGTTCGTTGCGATCAAGGTGATCAGGTCGGACCTCGCCGCCGACCCGGAGTTCCGGGCACGTTTCCGGGACGAGGTGGCGGCCGCTCGGCGGGTCGCGCCCTTCTGCACCGCCCAGGTCCTCGATGCCGATCCCGACGCGCGTCGTCCTTATCTGGTCACGGAGTACATCGACGGCGTCCGGCTTGATCAGGCCGTCACCGAGTCCGGTCCGCTGCCGCTGTCGACACTGCAGGGCGTGGCGTCCGCGCTCACCGCCATCCACCGGGCCGGCATCGTCCACCGGGATCTCAAACCGAGCAACGTCATGCTGTCGTACTCCGGCCCCCGGGTCATCGATTTCGGGATCGCCCGCGCGCTCGACATGACAAAGGGCCGCACCCAGACGGGTCTGGTCCTCGGCTCGGTCGGCTGGATGGGGCCCGAGCAGATGGAGGGCGCCGCGCTCGGCCCGGCGGTCGACGTCTTCGCCTGGGGACTGCTGATCGGTTACGCGGCCACCGGCGGTCACCCCTACGGCCACGGCATCTACCTGGAGATGTCGGAGAAGATCCTGACGGGTCAGCCGGACCTGCGGGCCATGCCGCCTGATCTCACGCCGATCGTCCGGTCCGCGCTCGCCCGCGACCCCCGGGACTGGCCCTCCACCGAGAACCTGCTGCTCACCCTGCTCGGCGAGCGCGGCCGGGCCGGTGACGCGCGAGACGCCGCGACCGCCCTGCTCGACGGGACCTGGCCACGGGGACGCAGTGCCGCCGCGGCTGGGGCGGTTGCGGCCGACGGGGCCGACGGGGCCGGTCGACCGGATCCGACCCACGTTGCGACCCCGTATGAACAGCGGCGCTGGTGGGAGAATGAGTCCCGGCTCCTCGGCGGCGATCGTTGGTGGAACGACTCAGCTCGCGACATGCCCCCGCTGGCCGGTCCGCCCATGCCGCCACCCGCGCTGGCACCGCCACCGGCCGCCGACCGCGCCGCGGCGGATTCGTCCAGTACGACGATGAGGCCGACGGGAACGGCCACCGATCGGGTTTCGACGATTCCGGCGAGAGGGGCCATCCGCCGCCGGCACCGGACGCCCGCCCGATGCACGGCGGCCAGCCCCGGGCGGATTCTCCGCCGGCCGGTCAGCCCTACCCGGGTCGGCCCTACGCCGGCCGTGCCGCGGAGGCGGCACCGTCCCCCAGGCGCCGGCACGGCCCCGCCCCGTGGCCCAGCAGTGGCCCCCGTCGGTGCCCGCGGGTCCCGAGCCTGTCAGGGGGCGCGGTGCGCTCTCGCCGGAGCCACGGCGTGCCCCGGCCCCGTGGGTGGCCGAGGCACGCCCGGACCGGCGCGGACGCGCGCCGGCTCCCTACGCTGAACCGGCGCCGCGACCGCGTCCCCGGTGTCGGTTCCGGCTGCGGATCCCTTTCAAGCGCACGATTCTGTTCGTCCTTGTCGTCCTGCTGCTGCTCTATGCGGCGGACCAGATCGCCTTGATGGTCGACGAACAGCGTCAGCGGTTGTGGGACAAGGTCGTCATGTCGGTCAAGGACGACACCCGTGACCAGCTCGACAGTCTGTGGAACCGGGTGAGGGACACGTTCGGCGGCTCCTCGGGCGGGTCGTCGAACGGATGACCGGCAGGCGTAAACCCCTGCCCGGATAGGTACACCGTTATTATGGCCAGTTTCTCGAACAAGATCACGGATTTCCTGCACAGCCCGAAGACCAAGGAGATGGTCAACAAGGCCAAGGCCGCGGCCAACCGGCCGGAGAACCGGGCCAAGATCAAGCAGCTCCAGGCGAAGCTCACCAGCCGCGGCCACGGTCACCACGACGCCGGTCCCGCCAGCCCGGCCGGCTCCTCGACCGCCGGTTCCTCGACCGGTGGCTACACTGACGCCACCCACGGTGGCTCCAGCCCGGCGGACCCGGGGACGCGATCCGGACACTGACCGTTCATCCCCCGCGTCGCGCCGATGGCCCCGATGGCTACCCTGGGAGGATCGCCGAAGGTGATTCGACGGAGACCCCGTACGGTGCCCGATGCCAGGGGTCCCCGCGTCGCGCCGAAGGCGCTACGCGGGGAGGGCCGTATGGATGTCGATGGCGAGATTCCGGTGGGTCAGGGCGATGGTGAGATCCGGTCCGTGCTGGACCGGGCCGCAGCCGGCGGGCGTATCTCGGCGGAGGAGGCGCTGCTCCTCTACACAAGGGCGCCGCTGCACGCGCTCGGCGGTGCGGCGGACACGGTCCGTCGGCGCCGTTTCCCCGATGGCATCGCGACGTACATCATCGACCGGAACATCAACTACACGAATGTCTGCGTGACCGCCTGCCGGTTTTGCGCCTTCTACCGCGCTCCGAAGCATGCCGAGGGCTGGGTCCGCGACGTCGAGGATATCGTCGCCAAGTGCGGGGAGGCGGTCGAGCTCGGCGCCACGCAGATCATGCTGCAGGGCGGGCACCATCCCGACTTCGGCATCGAGTGGTATGAGCGTACCTTTGCCGCCATCAAGAAGGCATATCCCCAGTTGGCATTGCACTCGCTGGGCGCCAGCGAGGTTGTGCACATCGCCCGGACGTCCGAGCTGACCTTTCCCGAGGTCATTACCCGGCTGCGGGACGCGGGCCTGGACAGCTTCGCGGGCGCGGGAGCGGAGATCCTCACCGAACGGCCCCGGCAGGCGATCGCTCCGCTGAAGGAGTCCGGTCACGCCTGGCTGTCCGTGATGGAGACCGCTCACAACCTCGGCCTGGAATCCACCGCCACCTTCATGATGGGCACGGGGGAGACGAACGCCGAGCGCATCGAACACCTGACGATGATCCGGGACGTCCAGGACCGGACCGGCGGGTTCCGTTCGTTCATCCCCTGGACCTATCAGCCGGAGAACAACCATCTCGGCGGGCGCACCCAGGCGACGACCCTGGAGTACCTCCGCCTCGTCGCGGTCGCGCGGCTGTTCTTCGACAACATCACGCATCTGCAGGGCTCCTGGCTGACCACCGGCAAGGAGGTCGGCCAGCTTACCCTGCACATGGGCGCCGACGACCTCGGCTCGGTGATGCTGGAGGAGAACGTCGTCTCCTCCGCCGGGGCGCGCCATCGCACCAACCGGGCGGAGCTGATCTCCCTGATCCGCGCGGCCGACCGCATTCCCGCGCAGCGCGACACCCGCTACCGGCACCTCGTCGTGCACCGCGACCCGGCGCAGGACCCGGTCGACGACCGGGTGGCCTCGCACTTCTCCTCCACCGCGCTGCCGCTCATCTCCGCGTAGCCGGGAGCACCATACAGTGACCGGGTGAGTGACCCCTCCGGATTCGCGGTTCCGTCCCCGACCGGGCCGAAGATCGAACTCCACGTCCATCTGGAGGGCACGGTCCGTCCCGCCACCCTGCTGGAGATGGCGCGCCGCAACTCCGAGGCGCTGCCCGCCCGCACGGTCGATGGCCTCGCGGACCTTTACCGCTTCCGCGGCTTCGACCACTTCCTGAAGGCCTGGATCCTCACCACCCACGTGATGCGGACGGAGGCCGACTTCCGCCAGGTGGTCGTCGACTACGCCGCCGAGGCGGCCCGGGCAGGCGCTGTCTACCTGGAGGGCATCTTCTCGCCCTGGTTCCGGGTCCATCGGGGGGTCCGCGTCGAGGAGATCTTCCACGGTTACGCCGACGGGGCGATCGAGGCCAGGGAGCGATACGGCGTCGAGGTGCGCCTCACCCCGGACATCGAGCGGGTGCTGCCAGTCGAGGCCGCGATGGAGGTGGCGCGGTGGGCGGTGCGGTTCGCCGATCGCGGTGTCGTCGGCATCGGGCTCGGCGGACCGGAGGTCGGTCATCCCCCCGAGCCGTTCGCGCCGGCGTTCGCCCTGGCCGCCGACGGCGGGCTCGCCGCGGTCCCGCACGCGGGGGAGACAGCGGGCCCGGTGTCCGTGCGGAGCGTGCTCGACGCGCTGGGAGCTAGGCGGATCCGGCATGGGATCCGGGCCGCCGAGGACCCCGCGCTGATGCGACGGCTGGTCGATCAGGGGATCGTGCTGGACGTCTGCCCGGTGTCCAACCTGCGGACCCGGTCGGTGGCGTCCCTCGACGATCATCCTCTGGCGGCGCTGCTGCGGGCCGGGGTCGCGTGCTCGCTCGCCACCGACGATCCCGCTATGTTCGGCACCGATCTGGAGACGGAGCACGCGGTCGCGGCGGGGCTCGGTGCCCGGGCCCGCGACCTGTACACCGCCGGGGTCGCGGGCGCGCTGTGCGACGAGCCGACCCGCGCGCGGCTGCGGCGGATCGGCGAGAGCACCGACTGGGACACCGTCGAGAGGGCCGCCCGCGACGCCTCGGCGGCGGCCTCGGCGCGGTTCGGTGGCGGGGAAGGGGCATGGTGAGTGAGGAAGGGGCATGGTGAGCAGAGCGGGACTCGACAAACGTCCGCGGGACGTCGCGTCGATGTTCGACGGGGTGGCCAACCGGTACGACCTGACCAACACCGTGCTCACCGGCGGGCTCGACCGGACCTGGCGGCGCGCCGCGGCGGACGCGCTGGACCTGCGGCCGGGCCTTCGGGGCCTCGACCTCGCCGCCGGGACGGCGACCTCGTCACGAGCCTTCGCGCTCGCCGGGACCGACGTGGTGGCCTGCGACTTCTCCCTGGGGATGCTGCGGGCCGGGCAGCGTCGGCTGGCGTCGCGGCCGTTGCCGGGGGAGACCGGGCGGATCCTGCTGACCGCCGGGGACGGGCTGCGGCTGCCGTTCCGGGACGAGACCTTCGACCGGACGACGATCTCGTTCGGTCTGCGCAACGTCGCCGACACGCTCGGCTGCCTCACCGAGCTGCGCCGGGTGACCCGTCCGGGCGGGATGCTCGTGGTGTGCGAGTTCAGCCGCCCGGTCTGGGCGCCTTGGCGGACGGTCTACGTCGAGTACCTGATGCGGGCCCTGCCAGCCGTGGCCCGCGCGGTGAGCAACAGCCCGGACTCGTACGTCTATCTCGCCGAGTCGATCCGGGCCTGGCCCGCCCAGGCGGAGCTGGCCGGCCTGCTGCGGGAAGCAGGCTGGTTCCGGGTCGGCTGGCGCAACCTCACCGGCGGCGTGGTGGCGCTGCACCGGGGTCGCGCCCCGGACTGACGGTGCTGGACCGGCCATGGTGCTGGACCGGCCGGCGCCACGGTCGGCGGGGTGGGCTCAGCCGGGAACATGCGAGTCGAACCAGGTCAGCATGCGTGACCAGGCGTCCTTCGCCGACGGGCCGTGGTAGGCGGCGGCGCGGGCGTCGTTGTGGAAGCCGTGCCCAGCCTGTGGGTAACGGACGATCTCGGTGGGCACAGACGCCTTCTGTGTCGCCGCCCGCAGGTCCTCCACCTCCGAAGTGGGGATGCTCGGATCCTGGTCGCCGTACAGACCGAGCCACGGTGCCTGCAGGCGGCCGGCGAGATCCAGCTGGGCGGGTTCCCCGAAGCGGCGCATGGTGATCCCGCCACCGTAGAAGGTGGTCGCGGCGCCGAACGGCCGGGCCACCGCCGCCTGGAAGGCGATGCTCCCGCCGAGGCAGAAGCCCACGACGGCGCAGCGGTCGATGGCGGTTCCCTCCTCGGCGAGGACGACCAGCGCGGCGTCGATGTCGGCGAGGAGGTCGGTGCCGTTGAGCTTATGGATGATCTTCACTGCGGAGGCGAGATCGTCACAGTCGAAGACGGGCGAGCCCGCGCGGTGGAACAGGCCGGGGGCGATTGCCCGCCACCCCCCGCGCGCGAACCTCGAGCAGACATCGGTGATGTGCTCGGTGAGGCCGAACGCCTCGTGGAGGACGACGACGCCGCCGCGTGCGGGACCATCGGGTTCGGCGAGCGTGGCCGGGGCGGGCCCGTCGGGGGCGGGGATGACGACGGTCTCTGCGATGGTCATCGCGTTCTCTCGTTCCCAGTCCGTGCTGCTTCGGGTGATGGTGTTCGGGTGATGGTGCATCCGCGCCGTCGGGACACCGGCGGCGACCGCGGACGAGCCACCGCGTTTCGGGTGACCTGTGGAGGGACTACCCCGCACGGGCGCTGAATCCCACCCCGGGGGGGCGAATATGGGCCACCGGCGGGCGGTGGAGGCCGGCTTCGTGGTTTCTCCGTTGCGCTTCGCGCTGCGGGCGAGTGCTCCGGACCGACACCAGGCGGGTGAGCTGGCCTGATCCAGGCCGATCGGGCGGGAATTGTACCTGCCGCTCATGGTGGCGATCGACCGCCGAGCTCCGGCGGCGGGCGTCCGATGCCGCGAACTATCGCTTACAGTAGCGATAGGGTGCACGAAGTCAACTCGTCCGTTCTTCGCCGCATCCTGGTTGGTGCGGTTGGCCTGCGCAAGGCCTACACTCGCCGAGAACGCTCGTGAAGAATTTCACGAGCACACAGGTGGAGGGCTCCCGGTGGGGTGCCCCCGGGACGAGTGGTCTAGCAGATCCGGAGCAATTCGTGACCATGGCGAGGACAAGGGATGACGGTGCGGCCGGCCGGTCGAAGGCCGACGCCGACGTCATCGTGGTCGGCGCGGGTCCCGGTGGCTCCTCGGCCGCCTACCATCTCGCCAGCGCCGGGCTCGACGTGCTCCTGTTGGAGAAGACGACCTTCCCCCGCGAGAAGGTCTGTGGCGACGGGCTGACCCCGCGGGCCGTTCGCAGCCTCGTGGACATGGGTCTCGACACCTCGCCCGTGGCCGGATGGGCCCGTAACCGGGGGCTTCGCATCATCGGCGGCGGCGTCCGCCTGGAGCTGCCCTGGCCGGAGCTGGCGAGCTGGCCCGACTACGGCCTGGTCCGTCCGCGGCTTGACTTCGACGACCTGCTGGCCCGCCACGCGGTGAAGGTCGGTGCCCGGCTGCACGAGGGGACCGCCGTGACCGGTCCGCTGCTCGACGAGCGCACCGGACGGGTCGTCGGCGTGCACGCCAGGACCGGCACCGACCGAACATCTGTGACGTTCCGGGCGCCATTGGTCGTCGCGGCGGACGGTAACAGCGCCCGCATCGCGCTCGCCCTCGGTATCCGCCGCCGGGAGGACCGGCCGCTCGGGGTCGCGGTCCGCCGCTACTACCGCAGCCCCCGCACGCACGACGACTTCCTCGAGTCCCATCTGGAACTGTGGGAGGGCAGGCCGCGCGAGAGCCGGCTGCTGCCCGGCTACGGCTGGATCTTCGGGGTTGGCAACGGCACGAGCAACGTGGGCCTCGGCCTGCTGAACACCACGGACGCCTTCCAGAACACCGACTACCGGGACCTGCTGCGCCGCTGGCTCGCCGCATTGCCGCCGGAGTGGGGATACACCGAGGACAACGCCACCGGCCCGGTGCGTGGCAGCGCCCTGCCGATGGGCTTCAACCGGACCCCCCATTACCGCGACGGCGTGCTGCTGGTCGGTGACGCGGGCGGGATGGTGAATCCCTTCAACGGGGAGGGCATCGCCTACGCGCTCGAATCCGGTCGGTACGCCGCCGAGATTGCCGTGCAGGCCCTCGCCCGCCCGGATGGTCCGGCGCGGGAGCGGGCGCTCGGCCAGTACCCGGAACTCATGCGGGCCCGGTACGGGGGCTATTACACCCTGGGCCGGTTCTTCGTCCAGCTCATCGGCAATCCGACGATTATGGCGTTCGGTACCCGCTACGGGCTGCCGAGACCGGTCCTCATGCGTTTCGTTCTCAAGATCATGGCAAATCTTACCGACCCCCGGGGAGGGGATGCGATGGACCGACTGATCAACGCGATGACCCGGCTCGCTCCCGCGGCCTGACGTGTCCGAAATGGCCACTGGTTTCGCGGGCCGAGTCCGGACCGTTCGCGGTCCGTTCACCGGCGAGCCGTTTCATCCCAACGTCCGGTAACAAACTCTCGAAGGAGAGGAGTTCGGCATGCTCTCGAACTATGTGCCGATCCTCGTTCTGCTCGTGATCGCGGCCCTGTTCGCAGTTGGTTCGGTCGCGGCCGGTGCGCTGATCGGCCCGCGCCGGTTCAACCGTGCGAAGATCGACGCATACGAGTGCGGGATCGAACCCTCCCCGGCCCCGGCCGGGCCGCAGCGTTTCCCGGTGAAGTACTACAACACCGCGATGCTCTTCATCGTCTTCGACATCGAGATTATCTTCCTCTTTCCCTGGGCGGTAGCGTTCGACAGCCTGGCGGTATTCGGTCTCGGCGCGATGGCGTTGTTCATGGCGACCATTTTCGTCGCGTACGCCTACGAGTGGCGGCGTGGAGGTCTGGAATGGGACTAGAGGAGAAGCTGCCGGGCGGTGTGCTTCTTGCCAGCGTCGAGAAGCTCGCCAACTGGTCACGGCGCTCGTCGCTGTGGCCGGCGACCTTCGGGTTGGCCTGCTGCGCGATCGAGATGATGTCGACGGGAGCCGGCCGCTACGACCTGTCCCGATTCGGCATGGAGGTCTTCCGGGCCAGCCCGCGCCAGGCCGATCTCATGATCGTCGCCGGCCGGGTGAGTCAGAAGATGGCGCCGGTGCTGCGGCAGATCTACGACCAGATGCCCGAGCCCAAGTGGGTGCTGTCGATGGGTGTCTGCGCCAGCAGCGGCGGCATGTTCAACAACTACGCGATCGTGCAGGGCGTGGACCATATCGTCCCGGTCGACATGTACCTCCCCGGCTGCCCACCGCGGCCGGAGATGCTCATGGACGCCATCATCAAGCTGCACGAGAAGATCCTCGCCGGCCCGATCTCCGGCCGGATCGAGCACACGAAGATCGGTTCCTCGCCGTATCCGAAACCCATCGAGGTGGCCACCGCCCGGGCCGGTCTGCCGGCGGGCGCATTCGACACCCGGACCCTCTCGGTGAACGACCGCAAGCGCTTCTCGATCCCGGCCGGGGCGCCGGCGCCGACGGGTAGCGGGGCGGTCGAACCCGCCCTGGACACCCGCCGGCCCGCTGCCCTCGCACCGCCCTCGGTGTTCGGGCGCGCCAAGCGGCTACCGGTCGACCCCAAGCCGAGTGACGAGGCCCGGGCGCACGGGCCCGGCCCGACCACCGAGAGCATCGGCGACGTCGACGACCCGGATCGGGGGATCTAGGCAGTGAGCGACGAGAGCACAGCCCCCGCCGACCTGGTACCGGGCGCCGCCGGCGTGCCCGGCGGCCCGGGTGGGCGGCGCCGGGACGCGTTCGGCGCCGGTGACAGCGGTGACACCTCCGGGTTCGGCGGGCTTGTGACGCCCGTTCCGGCCCTGAGCTCCACCGCCCGCCCGTTCGCCGACGCCGACGCCGACGCCGTCTACGACGCGCTCGAACGTGCCTTCCCCCAGCTCGGCGACGCCGTCGAACGGGTGGTGGTGGATCGCGGGGAGCTGACCGTCCACGTGCGCCGGGAGAGCCTCGCCGCCGTCGGGCAGACCCTGCGTGACGACCCCGACCTGCGGTTCGAGCTGCTGTCCTCGCTGTCTGGCGTGGACTACCCGGACGACGTCACCGGCCGTCGCCTGCACTCGGTGGTCCACCTGACCTCGATGACGCACCGTCGCCGGGTCCGGGTCGAGGTGTCCGTCACCGACGCCGATCCCACCGTGCCGAGCCTGACCTCGGTGTGGCCCACCGCGGACTGGCACGAGCGCGAGACCTACGACATGTTCGGCATCGTCTACACGGGTCATCCGGGCCTGACCCGAATCATGATGCCGGACGACTGGATCGGGCACCCGCAGCGCAAGGACTACCCGCTGGGGGGCATCCCCGTCGACTACAAGGGTGCCACGATCCCGCCGCCGGACGAGCGCCGGAGCTATTCGTGACCCCGCGTCCGGCCCTGGCCAGCCGGCGACACCGCCAAGGCGACATCCCACGAGGCGACATCCGAGGTTCGCTATGACGCCCAACACGTCGACTTCCGCCACCACGGACGATCTGACCACCGGGGCCCCCAACGGCGCGAACGGCGTCGGCTACCCGACCGGGACCGTCGGCGGACCCGGGGAGCATCCGGCCTACGAGGCCGGCTTCACCGAGTCGGCGAGTGGGCGGGTCTACACCGTCACCGGCAGCGACTGGGAGCAGATCCTCGGCGTCGGCGAGGAGGAGAACGAGCGGATCGTCGTCAACATGGGGCCGCAGCACCCGTCGACCCACGGGGTGCTCCGCCTGGTCCTGGAGATTGAGGGCGAGACGGTTACCGAGACCCGCATCGTCATCGGCTACCTGCACACCGGCATCGAGAAGAGCTGTGAGTACCGCACCTGGACTCAGGCGGTCACCTTCCTCACCCGGGCGGACTACCTCTCGCCGCTGTTCAACGAGGCGGCCTACTGCCTGTCGGTGGAGAAGCTGCTGGGCATCACCGAGCAGGTACCCGAGCGGGCCACGGTGATCCGGGTGATGGTGATGGAGCTCCAGCGGATCGCCTCGCACCTGGTGTGGCTCGCGACCGGCGGCATGGAGCTCGGCGCCACCACCGCCATGATCTTCGGTTTCCGGGAGCGGGAGAAGGTCCTCGACCTGCTCGAGCTCATCACCGGGCTACGGATGAACCACGCCTACATCCGGCCCGGGGGCCTCGCCCAGGATCTCCCCGACGGCGCCGAGCGGGCCATCCGGGCGTTCCTCGCCGACATGCCGAAGCGGATCAGGGAGTATCACGCGCTGCTCACCGGCCAGCCGGTCTGGAAGGCTCGGATGGTCGACGTCAACGTTCTCGACGCGGCCGGCTGCATCGCGCTGGGGACCACGGGCCCGGTGCTGCGCGCCGCGGGCCTGCCGTGGGACCTGCGCAAGACCATGCCCTACTGCGGCTACGAAACCTACGAGTTCGACGTGCCGACCGCGCTGGAGGGCGACTCCTTCGCCCGCTACCTGGTGCGGCTGGAGGAGATGGGCGAGTCGCTCAAGATCGTTGAGCAGTGCCTGGACCGGCTGCGTCCCGGCCCGGTCATGGTCGCCGACAAGAAGATCGCCTGGCCGTCCCAGCTGTCTGTCGGGTCCGACGGGACGGGTAACTCACTCGCGTACATCCGGAATATCATGGGGACCTCGATGGAGGCCCTGATCCATCACTTCAAGCTGGTGACCGAGGGGTTCCGCGTCCCGGCCGGTCAGGTCTACACCCAGATCGAGTCGCCGCGCGGCGAGCTCGGCTACCACCTGGTCAGCGACGGCGGCACGAGACCCTTCCGCGTCCATGTGCGGGATCCAAGCTTCGTCAACCTGCAGGCCGTCCCGGCGCTGACCGAGGGCGGCCAGGTGGCGGACGTGATCGTCGGGGTCGCCTCGGTCGACCCGGTGCTCGGGGGAGTTGATCGTTGATGGCGTTCTCGCCGGAGACCCAGTCGGCCGCGCAGGAGATCATCGCCAGGTACCCAGCCGGCCGATCCCGTTCGGCCCTGCTCCCGCTGCTGCACCTGGTACAGGCCGAGCAGGGGTGCGTGACCGCGCAGGGCGTCGCGTTCTGCGCGGACGTGCTGGGCATCACCCGGGCCGAGGTCGGCGCGGTCGCGACCTTCTACACGATGTACAAGCGGCATCCGGTCGGGGACTACCTCGTCTCGGTCTGCACGAATCTGTCGTGCGCGCTGCTCGGTGGCGAGGACGTCTACGAGCGGGTCTCGAAGCTCCTCGGGATCGGCCATGACGAGACGACGCCGGACGGGTCGATCACCCTCGAGCACGCCGAGTGCCTCGCGGCCTGCGACTACGCACCGGTCATGACGGTGAACTACGAGTTCTACGACCAGGTCGACCCTGACTCCGCCCAGGCGATCGTCGAGGACCTGCGGGCGGGGCGGCGGCCGGCGCCGGCCCGTGGCGGTCCGCTGTGCTCGTTCGCCGAGGTCTCCCGCCAGCTTGCCGGGTTCGGCGATCCGCGGCCGGAGGGCGTCGCGGGCCCGGGGGTCGGCGAGCCGTCGGTCGTGGGTCTCCTCGTGGCCGAGGCGGCCGGCTGGAGCGCCGAGCAGGCGCCCGCGCCGCTGGTCACCCATGGTGTGGGGGCCGACGCGGCGGCGCGCCCCGCCTTACCGCCTGCCGGGCCGCCGCCCGCGGTGGTTCCGGCGCCGACGACCCCGGCCTCCTCGGAACGGAAGGGGAGCTGACAATGCCCGTCACCCCGGTCCTCACCCGGCGCTGGAACACGCCGGAGTCGTGGACGATCGAGACCTACACCCGCCTCGACGGCTACACCGCACTGCGCACCGCCCTCGCGATGGCCCCGGGTGACCTCATCAAGCTGGTGAAGGACTCCGGGCTGCGGGGGCGGGGCGGCGCCGGCTTCCCCACTGGGATGAAGTGGGGCTTCATCCCGCAGGGCGACGGCAGGCCGCACTACCTCGTCATCAACGCCGACGAGGGGGAGCCGGGCACCTGCAAGGACGCGCCGCTGATGATGGCGGACCCGCACTCGCTCATCGAGGGGATCGTCATCGCGGCCTACGCGGTGCGGGCCGGCCGGGCGTTCGTCTACCTGCGCGGCGAACTGATCCACGCGGCCCGTCGGCTGCAGGCCGCCGTGGCCGAGGCCTACCGGGCCGGCTACCTCGGCCGGGACATCCTCGGCAGCGGCTTCGACCTCGACCTCGTCGTGCACTCCGGCGCGGGCGCCTACATCTGCGGGGAGGAGACGGCACTGCTCGACTCCCTGGAGGGCCGCCGCGGCCAGCCTCGGCTGCGCCCGCCGTTCCCCGCGACGCACGGCCTGTACGCCTCCCCGACGGTGGTCAACAACGTCGAGACGATCGCGTCGGTGCCGTACATCGTGAACTACGGTGTGGACTGGTTCCGGTCGATGGGCCGGGAGCGCTCGCCGGGGCCGAAGATCTACAGCCTGTCCGGGCATGTGACCCGGCCCGGCCAGTACGAGGCCCCGATGGGCACCACCCTGCGGGAGCTGCTCGACCTGGCCGGCGGCGTGCGGGGCGGTCGTGGGCTCAAGGCGTGGACCCCGGGCGGGTCGTCCACCCCGATGCTGACCGCCGAGCACCTCGACGCGCCGCTCGACTTCGAGGGCATGCAGGAGGCCGGGTCGCTGCTCGGCACGGCCGCACTCATGATCATGGATGACACGGTCGACATGCTCAAGGTCGTCCGCCGGCTCACCCAGTTCTACGCGCACGAGTCGTGCGGCAAGTGCACTCCGTGCCGCGAGGGCACCACCTGGATGGTGCAGATCCTGTCCCGGATGGAACGGGGCCAGGGCGACGCCGAGGACGTGGACACCCTCGTCGACGCCTGCGACAACATCTTCGGCCGGGCGTTCTGCGCGCTGGCCGACGGGGCCACCTCCCCGATCGTCTCGGGGATCAAGTACTTCCGGGACGAGTTCATCCCGGTGAGTGCGGTGACCACGAAGCCGAACCCCACCCCGGGAGACGCCACGGCCGGCGACGGCTCGCCCGCGTCCGCCCCGGGTGCCTACGCGGGAGCGCACTGACCATCATGACCGTCGCCCCATCCAGGCCTCGCGCCTCAGAGCCGGCCCAGCCGGTCGCATCCGACCTCATCACCCTCACCATCGACGGGCTGTCGGTGAGCGTGCCCAAGGGCACCCTCATCATCCGCGCGGCTGAGCTGCTCGGCATCGAGATCCCGCGGTTCTGCGACCATCCGCTCCTCGACCCCGTCGGAGCCTGCCGGCAGTGCATCGTCGAGGTGGAGGGCCAGCGCAAGCCGGTCGCCTCCTGCACCACGACGGTGGCCGCCGACATGGTCGTGAAGACCCAGCTAACCTCGCCGGTCGCCCGCAAGGCCCAGGCCGGCACGCTCGAGTTCCTGCTCCTCAACCATCCGCTTGACTGCCCGATCTGCGACAAGGGCGGCGAGTGCCCGCTGCAGAACCAGTCGATGGCGAACGGCGGTGCGGTCTCCCGGTTCAAGGAGACCAAGCGGGTGTACCCGAAGCCGCTGGCGATCTCCACCGAGATCCTGCTGGACCGGGAGCGCTGCGTGCTGTGCGCCCGCTGCACCCGGTTCTCCGCCCAGATCGCCGGTGACCCGTTTATCGAGCTGTTCGAGCGAGGCGCCGCCGAGCAGGTCGCGGTGAGCGAGGGGCAGCCGTTTTCCTCCTACTTCTCCGGCAACACCGTGCAGATCTGCCCGGTGGGGGCATTGACCAGCGCCGCCTACCGTTTCCGGGCCCGGCCCTTCGACCTGGTCTCCACGCCCACGGCGTGCGAGCACTGCGCGTCGGGATGCTCCCTGCGCACCGACCACCGCCGGGGCAGGGTGACCCGTCGCCTCGCCGGCGACGACCCGGCGGTGAACGAGGAGTGGAACTGCGACAAGGGCCGGTTCGCCTTCACCTACGCGCGCGCGGCCGACCGGCTCACCACCCCGCTGATCCGCGACGACGAGACCGGGCAGCTCGTCCCGGCCTCCTGGAGCGAGGCGCTCGAGTACGCCGCGCGGGGACTGGCCGAGTGCCGGGACCGGCGCGGGGTCGGAGTGCTCACCGGCGGGCGGCTGACCCGTGAGGACGCCTACGCCTACGCGAAGTTCACCCGGGTGGCGCTGGCCAGCAACGACGTGGACTTCCGGGCCCGGCCGCACTCCGCCGAGGAGGAGCAGTTCCTCGGGTATGCCGTCGCCGGCACCGGCATCGGCGTCACCTACGCCGATCTCGAGGCCGCCCCGGCCGTGCTCCTGGTGGCCTTCGAGCCGGAGGAGGAGTCGCCCATCGTCTTCCTGCGACTACGTAAGGCCGTGGACAAGCACGGCGCGGCCGTGCACGCGCTCGCACCCCTGGCGAGCCGGGGGCTGACCAAGCTCGCCGGCACCCTCGTGCCGACGCGGCCCGGCGAGGAGGCGGCCGTCCTCGACGTGCTCGCCGCCCCCGACCGGGGCGGGCCGGAAGCACCGACCACGCAGGCCCTGCGGGCGCCGGGGGCGGTGATCCTGGTGGGCGAGCGGGCCGCGGAGTTCCCCGGGGCGCTGTCCGCGGCTGTCCGGCTGGCCGAGGCGACCGGTGCCTCGCTCGCCTGGGTTCCGCGGCGGGCCGGTGACCGCGGCGCGGTCTCGGCCGGGCTGCTTCCCTCGCTGCTGCCCGGCGGCC